>DYMR01000073.1:7112-9022 GCA_020721485.1 Halothiobacillus neapolitanus
GCTGCTGATTTTCATCGGTGAAGCGTTGCGCGATGCGTTGGATGCCCGTAAAGCCTCATAGCGTCGCGATGCAACACGGAATGCGGGGGTGCATAGTGAAAGGAGTCGCGACATGATCGTCTTGTGGGTAGTGCTTGGCGTGCTGGTCGGTGGCGTGTTTGCTCATGAAATGGGCAGCTTGGTTGGCGGGATACTGGCCTTTCTGTTGGCGCGGGTGTTCGATTTAGCGGCGCAGGTGCGCGGGTTGCGAGAGGAAATACAGCACTTGGTTGTGCCGGCGCCCGAGGCGCCGGCGAACGAGGATGGGGCCAATGCCCCGCCGCCGACTGAACCAGATTGGGCTGAGCCGGCTAGGACTGAGCCGAATAGAGCTGAGCCAGCTTGGACCGAACACGATTGGGTGGGCGACCCGCGTTACGCGCAAATGGCGGATCTGCCAGATCATGCCTCGCCTATTCCATCGACCTTGCCGATTCCATCGTCCTCGCCATCGACTCTGCCCGGTTGGCAAACGCCCACAATGGCGGCTCAAAAACCCGCGTTATGGCTGCGCGCATTTGCCTGGCTGACCGAGGGCAATGTCGTGGCCAAAATTGGCATGATCGTGCTGTTTTTTGGGTTGGGGTTTTTGCTCAAATACGCGACCGAACACGCGATGCTGCCGGTGTGGTTGCGTTTGGTGCTGGCGGGCGTGGGGGCGAGCGTGTTGCTGGGCTTGGGCGGTTGGCTGCGCGCGCGGCATCGCGGCTATGCGCTGGTGTTGCAAGGCGGCGGTATCGGCGTGGCCTACCTCACGGTGTTCGCCGCATATGGGCTGTATCACCTGCTGCCGGCCACGCCCAGCTTGGCGCTGATGCTGGCGGTGGTGGCGCTCGCGGCGTGGTTGGCGGTGCGGCAAGATGCGCCGAGTTTGGCGGTCATGGGGGCCATCGGCGGGTTTCTTGCGCCGATTTTGGTGGGGCAAAGCGACAGCAGCCACATCCCGCTGTTTAGCTACTACTTGATGCTCGACATCGGCATCGTGCTGATCGCCTGGCGCAAAGCCTGGCGGCTGTTGAATCTGCTGGCGTTTGTGTTCACCTTTGTGGTGGCTGCGGCCTGGGGCGTGCTGCGGTATTCGCCGGCACTGTTTGCGACGACCGAGCCGTTCCTGATTGCGTTTTTCCTGTTATTCACCCTCACCGCCGTGCTCTACGCGCGCCAGCGGGCGGAGCAGGGGGGGCGCGATTATGTGCAGAGCAGTCTGGTGTTCGGCCCGCCCTTGGTCGGCTTCGGGCTTCAGGTGGCCTTGGTGGAACCCTTTGCGTATGGCGAAGCGTGGAGCGCGCTGGGATTGGGGCTGTCTTATATCGCCTTCTGGCTTGGCCTGCGGGCGCTGGCACCGCGCGCGTTGACTGTGCAGTTGAATCGCCTGCTCACCGCATTTCTGGCGTTGGGCATTGGCTTTGTCAGCTTGGCGATTCCGTTCGCTTTCGATGCGCAATGGACGAGCATGACTTGGGCGTTGGAGGGCGCGATTCTGCTCTGGCTGGGGCTGCGCCAAGGGCAACCGCTGTCGCAGTGGGCGGGTGGCTTATTGCAGGTGCTGGCGGCAGCGGTGTTTTTCAACCAGCCGCCGCTCAGGGATGATGAGTTGCCGCTGCTGGATCCGTTTTTTATGGCCGGTGGTTTGGTGGGGTTGGCCGGATTGTGGAGCGGGTGGCTGCTGCGCGATCACCCGAGGTGGCGGGTGCCGACCTTGATTTGGGGTTTGCTGTGGTGGCTGGGTGCCGGTTGGGTGGATTTGGCGAACCTGCGCATGTATGCGCCCATTGCGCCCTTACTGCTGTTCACCACGGCGACGGCGGCGGGTCTGGGCGTGGCGTATCGCCGTTGGCCGGATTGGTCTGTGTTGCGCTTTGTGCCTATCG
>DYMR01000074.1 GCA_020721485.1 Halothiobacillus neapolitanus
AGTGCGGCACAGCCCCCGCCCGATCCCGCCGTTCAGCCAAAGCCGAAACCAAACTCCCCAAGGTTTCAAACCATGCCGCATGGATTTCGTCATCGCCCAAAGTCAGGTCGAAGCGGTCTTCCAGCGCGGTCAGCAGCAGCACCACGCCCATGGAATCCAGTTCCGGCAGGCTGCCGAACAACGGGGTTTCGGCGGTAAAGAGGCGAGCGGGCGTCGTCAAACCCAGCGTGTCGATCAAGGTGTCGCGCACGGCCACGAACAGGTCGTCGTCGTCCACCGGCATCATGCCATGACCCCCAACTCCGCCTGACCGCGCAGGTAGGGGCGCAACACGGCGGGAATATGGATGCGACCGTCGGCTTGCTGATGGTTTTCGAGCAAGGCGACCAGGGTGCGGCCAACCGCCAAGCCAGAACCGTTCAGCGTATGCACCAGTTGCGGCTTGCCCTCAGCATCGCGCACGCGGGCTTGCAGTCGGCGGGCCTGGAAATCTCCGCAGTTCGAGCAGGAGGAAATTTCGCGGTAGGTGTTTTGACCGGGCAGCCACACTTCCAGATCGTAGGTTTTCGCGGCGGCAAAGCCCATATCGCCGGTGCACAGTTGCATCACACGGTAGGGCAATTCGAGCGCTTGCAATACCGCTTCGGCATGGCCGGTGAGGGTTTCGAGCGTGGCCATCGACTCTTCCGCCCGCACGATGTGCACCAGCTCGACTTTATCGAATTGGTGCTGGCGAATCATGCCGCGTGTGTCGCGCCCGGCCGAGCCGGCTTCGGCGCGAAAACACGGGGTGTGCGCGACATATCGGCGCGGCAGATCAGCGGCATCCAACAGCTCCTCGCGCACCAGATTGGTCACGGGCACTTCGGCGGTGGGGATCAGGTACCAGCCGTTTTCGCCTTCCATGCGGAACAGGTCTTCGGCGAATTTCGGTAACTGGCCGGTGCCGAACAGCGTGTCGCCATTGACCAAATACGGCACATACACTTCGGTGTAGCCGTGCGCGGTGCCATGCAAATCGAGCATGAATTGCGCCAGCGCGCGGTGCAGGCGCGCCACATCACCTTGCAAAGTAACGAAGCGGCTGCCGGTGAGTTTGACCGCGCGTTCAAAATCCATGCCCAGCCGCGCGCCGAGCGCCACATGATCTTGCACCGGAAAATCGAACGCCCGTGGGCTACCCCAACGGCGCACTTCGACATTGCCCGACTCATCTTCCCCGAACGGCACCTCGCCCGCCGGCAGGTTGGGCACCCGCGCCAGCAGGGTATCGAGCGCGTGTTGAATCTCGGTGAGCCGCTGTTTGGCCGAGTCCAACCGCTGCCCCAAATCGCCGATTTCCGCCATCAGCGCGGTGGTGTCCTCGCCCGCCGCCTTCATCTGGCCGATGCGTTTGGAGCGGGCATTGCGTTCCGCCTGCGCCTCTTCGGTACTCATTTGCACGGTTTTACGCTCGGCTTCCAGCGCGGCAAACGCCGTCGCATCGAAGGCAAAACCCCGCCGCGCCAAGCGCTCGGCCACGGCCGCCGGATCGGCGCGCAATAATTTGATGTCAATCATAAAAATTCCTCGGCCCGCGCTCGGTTCGGCGCATGCAGGCGCAATCAGGCCAGATATTGGACTTCGATGAGTTCGAACACGCGCTTGCCGCCGGGCGTAGCCACGGTGACTTCATCGCCGGTCGATTTGGCGATCAGCGCGCGCGCAATCGGGGAATGCACGGAAATGAGGTTGCTTTTGATGTCCGCCTCATCATCGCCGACAATTTTGTAGGTGATTTCTTCATCGGTATCCACATCCAGCACCGTCACCGTTGCGCCGAAAATCACCTTATCCGAAGGCGGCACGCGGGTGATGTCGATGATGTGGGCGTGCGACAACTTGGCCTCAATTTCCTTGATGCGCCCCTCGATAAAGCCCTGCTCTTCCCGTGCGGCGTGGTATTCGGCGTTCTCTTTGAGATCGCCCAACTCACGCGCTTCGGCAATCGCCTGAATGATGCGCGGGCGCTCGACGCTGCGCAGTTGCTTGAGTTCGTCTTCGAGCTGGGCGGCACCCGCCGCCGTCATCGGGGTTTGTTGCATCACAGCACACACTCTTGATGAAGGTCTTGCAAACGGCTGACGGTAATCGGCCGTTTGAGGTATGCCAAGGCCAGCGCCAGGGCTTCCGCACCGGCCATGGTGGTGAAATACGGCACGCGCTGATGCAGCGCCTCGCGCCGAATATGGAACGAGTCGTTACGCGATTGCTGGCTGCTGGTGGTGGTGTTCACGATCAAGGCAATTTCTTTGTTCTTAATCATATCGACGATGTTAGGCCGACCTTCCGTCACCTTGTTGACAGTCTGCACCGCCAAACCCATTTCGACCAAATGCCGCGCCGTGCCGCGCGTGGCGCACAGGGTGAAGCCCTGCGACACCAGCGCCCGCGCCACTTCCGTAACCGCCGGATAATCCTGCTTGCGTACAGAAATAAACGCCAACCCGCTGAGCGGCAGGGAATTTCCCGCACCGGCCTGTGCCTTGGCAAAGGCTTCGCCAAATTCGCGGGCAATGCCCATCACCTCGCCGGTCGATTTCATTTCCGGCCCGAGCAGCGGGTCAACGCCGGCGAATTTAATGAACGGGAACACCGCTTCCTTCACCGCGTAATAAGGCGGCACGCATTCGCGCGTCATATTCTGTTGCGCCAAGCTCACCCCGGCCATCGCGCGGGCGGCGATTTTCGCCAAGGGCACGCCCACCGCCTTGGACACGAAAGGCACGGTGCGCGAGGCGCGCGGATTCACTTCGATAATGAAAATTTCATTGCCTTGGATCGCCACCTGGGTGTTCATTAACCCCACGACATTCAAGGCCTTGGCCATGGCCGTGACTTGCGCGCGCACCTCGTCGAGCACCGGCGCGGCCACGGTATACGGTGGCAGGGAGCAAGCCGAATCGCCGGAGTGAATGCCGGCCATTTCGATGTGTTCCATCAGCCCGCCAATGACCACGGTATCGCCATCGCTGACCGCGTCGATGTCCATTTCCACCGCGTCATCGAGAAAGCGGTCGAGCAACACCGGCGAATCGTTGGACACCTGCACCGCCTCGCGCATGTAGCGCTTCAGGCTCTCTTCGGTGTGGACGATTTCCATCGCCCGCCCGCCCAGCACATAAGACGGCCGCACAACCAGCGGATAGCCGATTTGGGTGGCCAGATGAATGGCCTCGTCGGTCGAACGCGCGGTGGCGTTCGGGGGCTGTTTCAGCCCCAATTCCTGAATCATTTTTTGGAAGCGTTCCCGGTCTTCCGCCCGGTCGATCGCATCCGGCGTGGTACCAATAATCGGCGCGCCCGCTTTGGCCAAATCGCGGGCAAGTTTGAGTGGCGTTTGCCCGCCAAACTGCACGATCACGCCTTTCGGTTGTTCGATCTCAATGATTTCCAACACATCTTCAAGCGTGAGCGGTTCGAAATACAGCCGGTCGGAAATGTCGTAATCGGTAGAGACAGTTTCCGGGTTGCAGTTGACCATGATGGTTTCAAACCCATCTTCACGCAGCGCCAGCGCGGCATGCACGCAGCAATAATCGAACTCGATGCCTTGACCGATGCGGTTCGGCCCGCCGCCCAAGATCATGATTTTCTCGCGATCGCTCGGTTCGGCCTCGCAAAATTGCTCGTAGGTGGAATACAAATACGCCGTGTCGGTCGGAAATTCCGCCGCGCAGGTATCCACCCGCTTGAACACCGGCCGCACCTTCAATGCCTGCCGATGCGCACGCACGGTGCTTTCGGTTTCGTCCAGCAGCTTCGCCAGGCGACGATCGGAAAAGCCCATCCGCTTGATCTGCCACAAAGCATCCCGGTCCAACGCCGCGAGCGACTGCCCGCGCAGGGATTGCTCGGCCTGGATGATCTGCTCGATCTGAATCAGGAACCAGCGGTCGATTTTGGAATGCTCGAACACTTCATCGAGCGAAAATCCATAGCGGAAGGCTTCGGCTACATACCACAGCCGATCGTGACGCGGTTCGCGCAATTGGCGAATGATCTCGTCCTCGGCGTCCTCGGCATCCAGCGCGCGATCGAGCACTTCATCGAAGCCATCAACGCCGATTTCCAAGCCGCGCAACGCTTTTTGCATCGATTCTTGGAAGGTGCGGCCAATCGCCATCACCTCGCCGACCGATTTCATCTGCGTGGTCAGGCGGCTATCGGCCTGCGGGAATTTTTCGAAGGTGAACCGGGGCACCTTGGTGACGACATAATCAATCGTCGGCTCGAACGAAGCCGGCGTCGCGCCTTGGGTGATGTCGTTTTTCAGCTCATCGAGCGTGTAGCCAACCGCCAGCTTCGCCGCGACTTTCGCAATCGGGAAGCCGGTGGCCTTCGAGGCCAGCGCGGAGGAGCGCGACACGCGCGGATTCATCTCGATCACGATCATGTGGCCGTTGTCGGGATTGACCGCGAACTGCACATTCGAGCCGCCGGTTTCAACCCCGATTTTGCGCAGCACCGCGAGGCTCGCGTTGCGCATGATCTGGTATTCCTTGTCCGTCAAGGTTTGCGCCGGCGCCACGGTGATCGAATCCCCGGTGTGTACGCCCATCGGGTCGAAGTTTTCAATCGAGCAAATGATGATGCAGTTGTCGTTGCGGTCGCGCACGACTTCCATTTCATATTCTTTCCAGCCCAGCACAGACTGTTCGATCAACAGCTCGCTGGTGGGCGACAAATCCAGCCCACGGCGGACGATGTCCTCGAATTCTTCATGGTTGTAGGCAATGCCGCCGCCCGAACCGCCCATGGTGAACGAGGGACGGATGATGATCGGATATCCGAGCGACGGCTGCGCGGCAAGGGCCTCTTCCAGCGAATGCACCACCGCCGAATCCGGGGTGGACAGGCCAATCTCGGTCATCGCTTCACGGAAGCGCTCGCGGTCTTCGGCCATGTCGATGGCGTCTTCCGATGCGCCAATCAACTGGCAACCGAACTTTTCCAGCACCCCGTGCCGTGCCAAATCCAGTGCGCAGTTGAGCGCCGTTTGCCCGCCCATCGTGGGCAGCACCGCATCCGGGCGCTCTTTTTCGATGATTGCGGCCACGGTTTCCCAGTTGATTGGCTCGACATAGGTCGCGTCGGCCATGCCGGGATCGGTCATGATCGTGGCGGGGTTGGAGTTAATCAGGATGACCCGATACCCCTCCTCTTTCAGCGCCTTACACGCCTGCGCGCCGGAATAGTCGAATTCACAGGCCTGGCCGATCACGATCGGGCCGGCGCCAATGATCAGAATGCTCTGTAGGTCGGTGCGTTTTGGCATGGCGATGTCACATTTGCTGGTGCTTCAGCGCGGCGTGCGCCCTGAAGCCGGAAAAAATTAACCCACAGGCGGGCGCGCCGGCATTACGCCCGGTGCGCGTCGATGGATTCAATAAACTGGTCAAACAAAGCGCCCAGATCATGCGGCCCTGGGCTTGCCTCGGGGTGCCCCTGAAAACTGAACGCCGGGCGGTCGGTACGGGCAATGCCCTGCAAACTGCCGTCGAACAGGGAACGGTGCGTGGCGCGCAGGGTGGGCGGCAAACTGGCTTCATCCACCGCAAAACCGTGGTTCTGGCTGGAAATCACCACTTTGCCGCTGTCGATGGCCTGCACCGGGTGGTTCGCCCCGTGGTGGCCGAACTTCATTTTCAGGGTTTTGGCGCCACTCGCCAGCGCCATCAACTGATGCCCCAAGCAGATGCCGAACACGGGAATCTGGGTGTCCATCACTTGCCGAATCGCATCAATGGCGTAGGTGCAGGCTGCCGGGTCGCCGGGGCCGTTGCCCAGCAGAATCCCGTCGGGTTGTAGGGCGAGCACTTCGGCAGCCGGGGTGGTCGCAGGCACCATCGTGACGCGGCAACCGCGATCGACCAGCATCCGCAGGATGTTGTGCTTCATGCCGTAATCCCAAGTCACGACATGGCGCGTCAAATCGGGGCGCGGGCGCGGGTTTGCGGGATCGAGATCCCAAGTGCCGCTGCGCCAGTCGACCACGCGGTCGGTGGTCACTTCCGGCACCAAATCTTGCCCCGCCATGCTCGGGCAGGCGCGGGCGGCGGCAATCGCGGCGGCGGCGTCCAACACTCCACCGGCCTGAATGCAGCCGTTCTGCGCGCCCTTATCCCGCAGCAGGCGCGTGAGCGCGCGGGTGTCGAGGTCGGCAATCGCGACCAAGCCGTGCCGCTGGCAGTACGCACTGAGCGATTCTTCGGCGCGCCAGTTGCTAACCAGCGCCGACGAATCCCGAATCACCAACCCCGCCGCGTGCACGGCATCGGATTCGGCATCATCGGCATTCACGCCCACATTGCCAATATGGGGATAGGTGAGCGTCACGATCTGACGGCGGTAGGACGGGTCGGTCAGAATTTCCTGATAGCCCGTCATGGCGGTGTTGAAGACCACCTCACCGACCGTGGCACCCTGTGCGCCAATGGCGGTACCGTAGAACAGAGTGCCATCGGCCAATGCCAAAAGCGCGGTGTGTTTCAAGCGACGCCCCCCAAGCGAGACGCAAGCTGCGATTTTAATTAAATCAACAGATTGCAATGATTACCCGTGCACAAAATTTGGGCACCCCCGTAGGGCGGCACCCGAATCCAGCAGGATTGATGCGGCAATTATGCCCGACACGACCCGTTTTTGTCACGCTGGCGACATCCGCCAAGGCAAGACAGCGGCCTATTTCAGCCCCAAAACATCCTGCATGTCGTACAAGCCGGGCGGCTGATCGGCCAGCCAAAGCGCCGCGCGCACCGCGCCTTGGGCGAAGGTCATGCGGCTGGAAGCTTTGTGCGTGAGCTCGACCCGTTCGCCAATGCCGGCGAACAGCACGGTGTGATCGCCCACCACATCGCCGCCGCGTACCGTGGCAAAACCGATGGTGTTTGGATCGCGTGCGCCGGTGTGCCCCTCGCGGCCATACACCGCCACCTGTGCCAGATTGCGCCCGGTGGCCTCGGCCACGGCCTCTCCCAGCCGCAATGCAGTGCCCGACGGCGCATCCACTTTATGCCGATGGTGTGCCTCGATGATCTCGATGTCGTAGCCCTCGCCCAGCAAGGCAGCGGTTTGCTTGAGCACCGTGATGAGCACATTCACCCCGATGCTCATGTTGGGCGCGAACACGATGGGAATCTCCCGCGCGGCTTCGTGCAGCAGCGCTTTTTGCGCGGCAGAAAAGCCGGTGGTGCCAATCACAATGCCGCGCCCCGCCGCGCGGCACACCGCCAAATGAGCGAGAGTGGACTCAATCGAGGTGAAGTCGATCACCACAGCGAACCAATCGGTCGCCGCGCGCAAATCATCGCCCAAGAGGCAGTGCTGCGCGCCGACACCCGCCACCAAGCCCGCATCTTGCCCGATCAACGGATTCCCCGGACGCACCGTTGCCGCGCCCAGCGCCGCGCCGGGCGTCTGCGCGACCGCTTCAATCAACACCTTACCCATCCGGCCACTGGCACCGGTCACGGCAATCGACACCGTCATTTCATTTAATCCTTTTTCAATATTTGAGATTACGCGATGCGTCAAATGGACGGGCATCATAGCGGGAAAACCGCCGAGCCGAGGCAAGCCAATCGTGCCGCGCCATACGCCGCCGCAGGCTGATCGGCAGCCCGCACCGGCAACTGCAAAGCGCGCGAACGCAGCGCGGTGTACACCGAATTACCCGCCCCGCCCCCCGTAGATTGCACCTGAATCGCCGGTGTCGCGCCCAATGCCGCCAACCGCCGATACCCCGCCGCCTCTATCCGCGCCAAACCTTCCAGCAGCCCGTGTAAAAAATGCGCGGGTTCAACAGGACGCGGCGTCAGCACCGGCGCCTTGCTCGGATCCGCCTCGGGAAAGCGCTCACCCACACGCGGCAGCGGATAATAATCCAGCCCGCTGGCTTGACTGGGATCGATCTGCGCCGACCATCGCAGCAATTCCTCATCAGTAAAAAACTGCCGCAGCACGGCGCCGCCCGCATTCGATGCCCCGCCCGCCAGCCAAAATCGACCGAACCAATGGCTATACACCCCGAATCGCGCATCATCGACCCGCGCGCGTGACACCAATTTCAGCGCCAGCGTGCTGCCCAGCGAACTCACCGCCTCGCCCGGCGCCTGCGCACCGGCCGACGCCCCCGCAGCCAAAAAAGCGGCAATGCTGTCCGTCGTTCCCGCACGCACCAGCGGCGCAGCGGACAACCCCAGCTTTTTCGCCAAAGAACTCACGGCACGGCCAATGTTTTCGCCGGGCAAATGCACGCGGGGCAGCGGAGTGTGGGGAAGGCGCTCCGGCGGCATCAACGAGGCCATCCATTTCGGCCAACCGCCTGCCGGGTCAAACCCCAATTTCAAAGCATTGTGCCGATCCGAATGGCCGGCCTGCCCCGTCAACAACGCCGCCAACCAATCTGCTTGATGCGCGAAAAACACCCCCGGCGCGGCGGGCAACTGGGGCAACAACCACAACGCCTTCGCCAAGGCCGAAGTCGGCGTAGCCACCGGATGATCCGCACCCGCCACCGCCGAAATCCTTGCCGCCTGATCCTGCGCGCGGGCGTCGTCGTACATCAGCGCCGGCGTTAAGGGCCGCGCCGCCGCATCGCAGGCCAACAGCGTGCCGGAAGTACCATCCAAGGCCAACGCCGTCACCCGAGCACGGGTTTTCGGCGCAATACGCTCGATTAACTCCACCAAGGCAGCCTGCCACGCCGCCGTCCGCTCGTGCTCTGCCAACGCCCCGAACGCGACCTGCTCCATCGAATCGATCTGCGAGGCATCGCTCTGATTGCCCGCCGCCAGCACGCAAAGCCGCGCACCCGAAGTGCC
>DYMR01000075.1 GCA_020721485.1 Halothiobacillus neapolitanus
GGGGGCGAAGCGGGTCGCGTTGCCCCGCGACCCCGGACGGGCTGGGGTGGGGGTGAACAATCCCGTGAGAAATTATTCCGTGCCCCCCCCAAAGCCCCCCAAAATAACCGGCAACGCATCCAGCGAATAGGAACCCCATGACCCCCGCCGTTCATTCCTTCATCACCCGCTGGGGCACTGCCACCGGCTCCAAGCGTGCCAACTACCAGCTTTTTCTCAGCGAGCTGTGCGTCTTGCTGGAACTGCCCAGCCCCAATCCGGCCTCGGACGACACCACGGAGAATACCTAACAAGTCGCCATCGAAGCCTGGCGCGCCCAAGGCAAGCCCGACAAAGCCCTGGCCGAAGCCAAAGCCTTTCACCACCAACTGTGCCGCACCACCGTGCTGGACCCCGCCTGCGGCAGCGGCAACTTTTTGTATGTGGCGCTCGAACACATGAAGCGGCTAGAGGGCGAAGTGCTCAACCGCATTGCCGATTTAAGCCTCGGCCAAGCCAGCTTCGACACCGCCGGGCTAACCATTGATCCGCATCAGTTTTTTGGCCTAGAAATCAACCCGCGCGCCGCCGCCATTGCCGAAATCGTGCTGTGGATCGGCTACCTGCAATGGCACCACCGCATTCACAAAACTTTGGACAGCCTGCCCGACCCCGTGCTGCGCGATTTTCACACCATCGAACACCGCGATGCGCTGATTGCCTACGACGCGTTCGACTATGCGCTGGACGACCACGGCCTGCCGCTCACCCGCTGGGATGGCGTCACCGTCAAACCCAGCCCGATCACCGGCGAACCCATCCCCGATGAAAGCGCCCGCCTGCCGGTCGAGCGCTACCTCAAACTGCGCAGCGGCGAGGCGCTCACCGCCAAAGATCAAGCCCTGCATCAGGCCGGCTTGGTGTCGGTGCTCGCCAGCCTGCACGATGAATTGGACGCCGCCGTGTTCGCCGCTTACGGCTGGGATGATTTGGCCGCGCCCTTGGTCGGCCAGGGGGGCGCGACCACACCGCTGCCGAACAAACCCGCCGCGCAAGCGCAGGCCGAAGAAGAATTGTTACTGCGCTTGGTGGCGCTGAACACCCGCCGCGCGGCAGACGAAGCCCAAGGGCAAGTTCACTGGCTGCGGGCGGCGTATCAAAACCCCAGCGCGGCCACCGTGCTCGGCAGGCAAACCGAGGTGGACTTGATCGACGACTTGGCCGACGACGACGAGGCCGAAACCCCGCCGCCTACCGCCCTGCCTGCCAGCGGCCAACAGGCATGGCCGAAAGAGTTGCGCGAACAAATCGCCGCCGTGCGCGGCCTGCTCACCCCGCAGGCGCAAAGCGCGGACGCCTTGGCCGCCGCGTTCAAACGCAAGCCGGTTAAGGCGGTGCAAACCGTGTTGGATGCGCTGCACGGCTTGGGGCTGGCGCAGGGGGAAGACGGGCAATGGCGGGCTTGAATGCTTCAGCGGAGGTGTTTATCCTTCAGGATGTTTATCCATTTGTGTAAACAATGAGCGGGGGTTAAACCATGACTGAAGCCACTTTGAACATTAAGCAATGGGGCAATAATTTGGGGGTTCGCTTGCCCGCTGCCATCGCCCGTGCCGCGCATTTGCGGGTCGATCAGCGGGTTCGGATCGTGGTGGCGGAGGGGTTGATTTCGATTATCCCGCTCGTCGAGCCGGAGTTGTCGTTGGCGCAACGCTTGGCGCAGTTCGATCCGGCGCGGCACGGGGGCGAGGCGATGCCCTCGGCGGCGCGCTTGGGGGCGGAGCAGTGGTAAGCCCCGTGTGGGTGCCGGATCGACAAGACATGATCTGGATTGATTGCAACCCGCAGGTTGGGCAAGAAATGCGGGATGTGCATCCTTTTTTGGTGCTGTCGCCGGCGGCGTTTAATGCCAAAACTTCGTTGGTGATTGGGCTGCCGATGACGACGGCTGAATACAATTCGGATAACCCGTTTGCGGTTGCGATCGGCGCGGCCACGGGGCGCAAGGCGCATAAAACCAGTTATGTGTTGTGTCATCAACCCAAGTCGTTTGATTGGCGACTGCGTGGCGCCAGCCCGCATCCGTTGGGGCAAGTCGAGGCAAGCCCATTTGCTGAGGTGTGTGCTCGACTGAATCAAATCATTCAGTTGCATGCTTAACAGGCTGTTGAAAAATGGTTTCAACAGCCTGTTAAAGCAAGCCAAGGATGGCTTGCTCGAAGATCAAGCATCGTCAGTGCTTGATCTTCGCCCATCGTTACGGGCGTGTACCGGAACGATGGGGTTGAAAAAACGACAGGGAAGTCTTTTTTCAACATCCTGCTAATTTGCTGGATTGATTGGCGCTGGCTGATTCATTCATGCTTCCTGCCACTTCGCGCAGGAGCCACGAAAAGGCATGGCTCCTGCCACTTCTCGCAGGAGCCACGAAAAGGCATGGCTCCTGCGATTTCGCGCAGGAAGCAGCCGGTAGAAACCGGTAGCGCCGTCCGCCATTTTCCGACCTTTGGCACAAACCCTGCTAATCCTCTGCCATGCCGTGAAATGTCTCTGTGGTAACAGGGCGTGGCAATGAGGAGATGGGATGATGAGCGGTATGTCGGTGAATCCTTCGGTGGATCAAATTCTCGCGCAGATGCGGGTGATGCGGGCGGCGGCGACGGATCGGATGACGCCGCCGTCTGCGGCGGCTCCGGCTGCGCCTGGGGTGTCTTTCGGCCAGGTGCTGCAAAACGCGCTGGGTGAGGTGAATCAGTTGCAGCAAACCTCCAGCGAGTTGAAAACCCGCTTCGAGTTGGGCGATCCGAAGGTGGATTTAACGCAGGTGATGCTGGCCGGTCAGAAGGCATCGCTGGGTTTTAACGCGACGCTTCAGGTACGCAACCGGCTGTTGCAGGCGTATCAAGATGTGCTGAACATGCCGATTTGATGGGGTGAATCATGGCGCAACATTCTCTTTCTCCGGCGGCTTTGCCCGCGCAAAACGGTTCCCCGGCGTGGGTTCGGCAGTTGGATGGCGTGACGCAGTCGTCAAGTTTCCGTCAGTTGCTGTTGTTGATCGCGCTGGCGGCGGTGATTTCGTTCATGGTCGGCTTTTTCCTGTGGGGGCAAAAGCCTTCATTGGTGCCGTTGTATACCAATTTGGGGCCGAAGGAATCGGCGGCGGTGGTCGAGGCGCTGAAATCGGCCAAGCAGTCGTATCAGTTGTCGGCGGATGGGGCGATTTTGGTCGATCCGGCGCAGTTGCCGGCAGTGCGGATGCTGCTCGCGGGGCAGGGCTTGCCGGCGGGCAATGGCGCGGGTTTGGAGATGCTGAATAAGGATCAATCCTTGGGCACCAGCCAGTTCGTGGAGCAGGCGCGGTATCAGCACGCCATCGAGATCGAGTTGGCGCGGTCGATTGAGACGATTCAGGGGGTGTCTGCCGCGCGGGTGCATTTGGCGGTGCCGAAGCCTTCGGTTTTTGTGCGGGAACAGCAGCCGCCGACCGCGTCGGTGGTGGTGGAGTTGTCGCCGGGGCAGTCGCTTTCTGCCGAGCAGGTGCGGGCGATTGTGCATTTGGTGGCGTCGAGTGTGGCCGGGATGAAGCCGGAGAATGTGAGTGTGATCGATCAGCGCGGTGAGTTGCTGAGTCAAAATTCTGACAGCGCGCACGGTATGGGGCTGACGGATAAGCAGTTTGCGTATCGCCAACGGGTGGAGCGCGCGTATGCGCAGCAAATTGAGGCGCTGCTGACGCCGATTGTGGGGGCGGGCAAGGTGCGCGCGCAGGTGTCGGCGGATGTGGATTTTTCCCGCCAAGAAGGCACGAGTGAGACTTATGGCCCGAAGGCGGGGGTGGTGCTGTCGGAGCAATCGACGGATTCTTCCCGCGCGCTGGGCGATCAAGGGGTGAATGGCGGTGTGCCGGGCGCGCTGACCAATCAGCCGCCGGGCAATGGCACGGTGACACCGCCCACGACGGGTGGGCTGACGCCGCCGGCTAATCTGAATGTGCAGCAATATCAGCAACTCATTCAAACGCCGATCAGCAGCCAGAAGAACGAAACCCGCAATTACAATGTCGATAAAGAGATTCGGCACACGCAATACGCCAGCGGCGCGGTGGATAAGCTGAATGTGGCGGTGTTGCTGGATGAAAAATCGGTGACGGATAAGGACGGTAAAACCACGGCCGAGCCGATGAGCGATGCGGAAATGGCGCGGATTAAGGAGCTGGTATCGCAGGCGGTGGGGTTGAACGATCAGCGCGGCGATAAATTGACGGTCGCCAGCATCCCGTTCGTGCAGCAAACCATTGAGCCGATCAAAACCCCGTTGTGGGAGCAGCCTTGGTTCATGCCGTTGGTGAAAAATGTGGGTCTGGGCGTGGCGCTGTTGTTGATGTTCTTGCTGGGCGTGCGGCCGATTTTGAAAATGCTGGGCGAGAAGCCCGCCCCGGCGCAGGAACCGGCGTTGATCGGCCACGGTGGCGCTGGGGATGAGGGCGTGCAGGTGTCGATTGGCCACGCCGCGCAAGAGGCCGGCATGGCGCGCGCGGCGGATGGTTCGCCCATTCAAGACATGGATAATTTGGACGGGGTGCCGCAGTTGGTGGGGCAGGCCGGCTATGCCGATAAACTGCGCTCACTCAAGCAAAGCATCAATCATGATCCGAAGGCGGTGGCCGCCGTGATCAAACAATGGACGCATTCGGAGAGCTGAAATGGCTGAAGCACCCGCGTTAGCGGAAAACCCGAAAGATTTGATTGCCACCCTGAAGGGGCCGGAGCGCGTCGCGATTTTGATGATGGCGCTGGGCGAGGAGGCGGCAGCGAAATTGTTCGCGCAGCTCGATCCGCGCGAGGTGCAGAAGATCGGCCAGGCGATGGCGGTGTTGCCGAATGTGACCCGGTCGCAAATCCAAGGGGTGCTCGATCAGTTCGTGATGGATTTGGAGGATCAAACCGGTTTGGCGCTCGGCACGACGGATTACATCCGCAATGTGCTGAACCGTGCCTTGGGCGAGGATAAGGCGTCCAGCCTGCTGGAGCGCATTTCCGCCACCGGCAACCGGCGCAATCTGGAGTTTTTGAAGTGGATGGATCCTCGGTCGATTGCGGAAATCATTCGTTACGAACACCCGCAGATTATTGCCATTGTGCTGTCGCATTTGGAGAGTGATCAAGGCGCGGAAATTCTGCAAATGCTGCCGGAAAATATGCGCGCGGACATCATGTTACGGATTGCGCATCTGGATGGCGTTTCGCCGCAAGCGCTGCAAGAGCTGGACGACATCATGGAGCGCCAAGCCTCCGGCGCGGGCGGTGGCAAGTCGTCCAAGGTCGGCGGCGTCAAAATTGCGGCGGGCATCATGAACTTCTTGGAAGGCTCGGTCGAAGAAGTGGTGATGGGGCAAATTAAATCGACCGATACCGACTTGGGTTCGAAAATCGAAGACCTGATGTTCGTGTTCGCCAACCTGATTGAGGTGGATGATCGCGGCATTCAAACCATTCTGCGCGAAGTGCCGTCGGATCGGCTGTTGCTGGCGATCAAGGGTGCGGACCCCGAATTGAAAGACAAGTTCTTCAAAAATATGTCCAAACGCGCGGCAGAAATGATGCGCGACGATTTGGAATCCTTGGGACCCACCCGCCTCAGCGATGTCGAAGGCGCACAAAAAGAAATTCTGCAAATCTCTCGCAAATTAGCCGAAGAAGGGAAAATTCAGCTCGGGGGCGGTGGTGAACAGTTCGTCTGATGCCCTGCGCGCCGGCGCGTTGCCTGCCGATGCACAGGCACCGGTGGTGCGCCCCGTGCGGGCGGAATCTGTAGCCAGCGCCTGGGTTCTGCCGGAATTTTCTGCCGCCAAAGCGGCTGCGCCGAAAGCGGCCAGCGCCTTGGATGCGGCAGAGGCCGAGCGGCTGCGGGCGCTCGCGCGGGCGGAGGGTTTTGCCGAGGGGCAGTCGGCGGGGCGGGCGGCGGGTTTTGCCGAAGGCCAGGCCGCCGGGCTGGCGGCGGCAGCGGATGAAACCGAACGCTTGCAGCAGCGGCTGCGCGGTTGGCTTAGGGAATTGGCGGCGCCGCTGGCGGCGGTGGATGAGGAAGTCAGCCAGCAGATCAGCCAGTTGGCGCTGCAAGTCGCCCGCGCGATGATTTATCGCGAGCTGACCCTCGCGCCTGAGGACATTGCGGCCGTCGCGCGCGAAGCCATGGCCGCGTTGCCGGTGGCGGTGCGGGCGGTGGCGCTGCGCTGCCATCCCCAGGATGCGGCGGCGCTGGAGGCCGCGCTGGGTGCGCGCGAACTGTTGGTGCAGGGCGAATCAACCATCGACATTCAGCCGGATGCCACGGTGGTGGCCGGCGGATTGTGGGTGGAATCGCGCACGCCGGGGCTGCCTTCGCGGATTGACGCCTCGTTGCAATCGCGCTGGGCGGCGTTAAGTGTGCGCCTGTTGAATGCGCGCGTGCCGGGGCCGGCTGAACCGATGCCCGATGCGGCGGACGAGGTCGCCCTGCCTATGTCTGATGGGGCGGGCGAGGTCACCCCATGAGCCACGGTATTGACCCGCTGCGCTTCGAGCCGCCCGCTGTCAGCGGCCATCCGACCGGCCTGAACTGGGCGCGGGGCTTGATGGGCTTGACGGCGCGGGTGATTCGCCCGTCGTTTGAGCCGGAAGGCCGGGTGGTGCGGGTCGTGGGCTTGGCGCTGGAAGCCAGCGGGCTGCGGGCGGCGATTGGCGATCAATGCCGGGTGTTTTTGGATGCCGATCCCCTGACGGCCACCCGCTGGGTGGACGCCGAAGTTGTTGGCTTCGCGGGGCAAAATACTTATCTGATGCCGCTGGAATCCATGCGCGGTTTGGCGCCCGGCTGCTGGGTGCAGAATTTGGGCGCGGCGGTGCGGGTGCCCTTGGGGGATGACTTGCTGGGTCGGGTGCTCGATGCGCGCGGCCAGCCGCTCGATGGCGGTGTGCCGCTGTTTGGCGAGGTGCCGGTCGATTTGCAGGGGCGCGGAAATAATCCGCTGAAACGCCGCCCCATTCGCGAACCGCTCGATGTCGGCGTGCGCGCCATCAACGCGCTGTTGACGGTGGGGCGCGGGCAACGGATGGGGATTTTTGCCGGCAGCGGCGTGGGTAAAAGCGTGCTGCTCGGCATGATGACGCGCTACACCGAGGCCGAAGTGATTGTCGTGGGTTTGATCGGCGAACGCGGCCGCGAAGTGCGCGAATTCGTGGCAGAAATTCTCGATGAGTCCGCGCGGTCACGGGCGGTGGTGATTGCCGCGCCCGCCGATGCCTCGCCCTTGATGCGGTTGCACGGGGCGAATTTGGCCACGGCGATTGCCGAGTATTTTCGGGATCGGGGGCAGCAGGTGTTGCTGCTGATGGATTCGCTGACACGCTATGCGCAGGCGCAGCGTGAAATCGGCTTGGCGATTGGCGAGCCGCCGGCGACCAAGGGCTACCCGCCGTCGGTTTTTGCGCGGCTACCGGCCTTGGTCGAGCGCGCGGGCAATGGCGAATCGGCCACCGGCAGCATGACGGCGTTTTACACCGTGCTGGTGGAGGGCGACGATCAGAACGATCCGATTGCCGATGCGGCGCGGGCGATTCTCGATGGGCACATTGTGTTGTCGCGGGCGATTGCCGAACGCGGGCGCTATCCCGCCATCGACATTGAAGCCTCGATTTCGCGGCTGGCGCCGGCTTTGATCGACCCGGAGCAACTCGACATGACGCACCGGTTCAAACAGCTCATGAGCACCTACAATCAGAGCAGGGATTTACTCGCCGTCGGCGCGTATCGGCGCGGGCAGGATGTGCGTTTGGATCGCGCGATTGATGCACAGCCGGACTTGGAAGCCTTCTTACGGCAACCGATCGACGAGCGGGCTTCGCTGGCCGAGAGTTTCGATGCGCTCGATGCGCTGATGCACCACGGAACCTAAGGAGGGCGCCATGAGCGAGGCACGCATTCAACGAATCCGCCAAGTCGAGAAAATTACCGATCACCAGGCCACGGTGGGGCAAGAGGCCGTCGCCGCCTGCCAACGGCAGCTCGACGAACAACGCGCCCGCTTGACGCAACTCACGGATTATTTGGCGGAATACGCGGCGGGTATCGGCTTTGCGGCGGGCGGTCGGTCGCAGGTATTTGCGCTGCAAAATTACCGCGCCTTCATGGGAAAAATCGAGCAAACCATCGCGCATCAACACCAAGTCGTGGCGCAATTGGAGCAGGATTTGGCCGCGCGGCAGCAGGAATGGGCGGCGCTGCGCAGCCAGCATCGTTCGGTGGAAAAACTGCGCGGGCGGGTGGAGCAAACCCATCACCAAGGGCAAGAGCGGGTCGCCCAACGGGAAAATGACGCCCACGCGCTGACGCGCTACCGCAGCCCGCTGGATCCTCGGCATGATCCCTCGGGATGACCTGCCGACTTGCCCCGACGGCTTGAACACACCGCGCCCGCCCCCTTCAGATTGATGACCGAGGAAAACGCCATGGCCAGTTCCGCCAGCCCCGCCCCCATCGCCAGTGTCCTCACCGCGACCGCAACCCCGCCGCCGAGCGCGGGTGGTGCGCCGTCCGGCGCGAGCTCGGCGGATTTCGCACAGCTCATGCACGGGGCCATTGCGCGGCAATCGGCGCCGAATGCGACCTCCGCCGCATCCCCAGCAACGGCAGCCACTGCAACGCCCACGGGCGATGCCACGGCAACCGCCGCCAGCGGGGCAGCGCCCACGGCGCAATCGCTGCGCGATACCCTCCAGCAGCTCGTGGCGCAAAGTCAGCAGCCCAACCTCACCCCCGCTGAGGCCGCTGCGTTACAGACTCAATGGCAG
>DYMR01000076.1:0-1744 GCA_020721485.1 Halothiobacillus neapolitanus
CCCGCGAGCGGGTGCGCTGCGGCGGGGATGCGTCCCTGCAAAAGCCGTTCGAGGTACCGCGCCACCACATCAATTTCTAAATTGACCGCCCGCCCCGTTTGGTACTCGCCCATGATCGTTTGCGCCAGCGTGTGCGGGATGATGGTGAGGCGGAATCGGGCGCCGTCGATGTCGTTCACGGTTAGGCTGACGCCATCAATCGTGACGGAACCTTTTTTGGCGATGTAGTGCGCCAGCTCTTCCGGCGCGCGCAGCCAAAAGCTCGTCGCGCGGGCGTCTTCTTGCCGCGATTCGACCACCGCCAGGCCATCCACATGGCCGCTGACCAAATGTCCGCCCAGTGGGGTCGCCAAGGTCAGCGCCATTTCTAGATTGATGCGCGCGCCGGGTTGGAGTTGGCCGAGCGTGGTCAGCCGGAGGGTTTCTCGGGAACAATCCACAGAAAATTGGCGCGCGGTAAAAGCCGTGACCGTCAGGCAAACCCCGTTGACCGCGATGGAATCGCCCAAGGCCACGCGCGACATATCCAGCGCGCCGGCGTTGATCGTCAAGCTGACATCGCCGCCTTTGGGGTTGAGTGCGGCGAGTGTGCCCACCGCCTGAATAATGCCGGTAAACATGGGCGCCTCCTGAGAACTTCTGAAAATCAACCGCTTGCCGCCGGGAGTTCCGGCCGCAAGGTGTGACGAATATCCGCCCCGATGGGTCTGCTGTCTTGCCACTGCCAGCGCGGCGCTTGATCCAGTGCGGTCAGTGCCGGCAGGGCTGCGCTCGGCTGGGCATCCGGCCCCAGCAACACGGGCGCTTGGTACACAAGCAGTTCATCGACCCATCCCGCCGAGAGGAAGGCGCCGCTGAGCTTGGCTCCGGCTTCGATCAAGAGTTCGTTGATGCCGCGTTCGGCCAAATCGCGCACGATGAAGCCGAGATCCAAACCGCGCCCGACCTGATAAGGCGCAGGCAGCAACACCGCGCCCCGCGCGACCAGCTCATCGGCACGCGCCGAGGCAGCGGGCGCTTGCGTGTAAACCCACACGGCACCGGGCACATCGAACATTGGCGCGAACGGGGATAGCCGCAAGCCGCTGTCGAGCACCACGCGCACAGGCTGACGCACCTCGCCTTCAATGCCCAATTCTTCGGCGGTCAACCGCACATTGAGCCGCGCATCGTCGCGCAAGACGGTATCAATGCCGGTGAGCACCGCCGCGTGCCGCGCCCGCAGAAACTGTACATCCCGCCGCGCGGCTTCGCCGGTAATCCAGCGGCTTTCGCCATTGGCCAGCGCGGTGCGGCCATCGAGCGATTGGGCGATTTTCACGGTGATCAACGGCCGACCGCGTTCGATGCGCGATAAAAACCCGGCATTGAGCGCGCGCGCTTGGGTTTCTCGCACGCCGGTCGTCACCGACACGCCCGCCGCCGCCAGCAGCGCGTGCCCGCGACCGGCCACCCGAGGGTCGGGATCGGTCATCGCGCTCACCACCCGCGTCACGCCAGCCACGGCAAGCTGCGGCGCGCAGGGCGGTGTTCGCCCCTGATGCGCGCAAGGCTCCAAGGTGACATAGGCGGTGGCGCCCTGCGCACTCTGCCCCGCCTCGGCCAGTGCCAGCACTTCGGCATGCGGCTGACCGGCGCGCGCGTGGAAGCCGCGCCCCACCAGACGCCCATCCCGCACCAGCACGCAGCCCACCCGAGGATTCGGCTGGGTGGTGGTGATGCCCCGCGCAGCCAAAGCCAGCGC
>DYMR01000076.1:1844-8741 GCA_020721485.1 Halothiobacillus neapolitanus
GGCATCCGCATTCAGCCCTTCAATGGCCGCGCGGAAGGCTTCGAGGTTATCGAACGCGAGATAAACGGAGGCGAAGCGCAAGTAGGCGACTTGATCCAACTGGCGCAGCGCCTGCATGACCAATTCACCAATGCGCCGCGCGGGAATTTCTTTATCGCTCAAGGCTTGGAGGGTTTTTTTAATGTCCTCGATCGCTTCGTCGATTTTTTTAGTCGGCACCGGGCGTTTTTCCAGCGCCCGCATCATGCCCGCCCGCAACTTGTCCTCGTTGAAGTTCTGCCGCGCGCCACTGCTCTTCACCACCCGAGGCAGGCGAATATCCGCCGTTTCATAGGTGGTGAATCGATGACCGCAGCTCAAGCATTCGCGCCGTCGCCGAATCGAGCTGCCCGATTCGACCACACGCGAATCCACCACATGCGTTTGATCGGCGTCGCAGGCGATGCATTTCATGCGCGGCGAAACTCAGCGTTGGTACACCGGGAACCGTTGGCACAGCGCCGTGACTTTGCCGCGCACCTCGGCGATGACCGCGACATCGTTCAAGTGGTCGATCACATCGCACATCCAACCGGCGAGGTCCGTCGCTTCTTGAATCCCGAAGCCGCGCGTGGTGATGGCCGCCGTGCCGACGCGAATGCCCGATGTCACGAACGGCGATTGCGGATCATTCGGCACCGCGTTTTTGTTGACCGTGATGTGCGCCTGACCGAGCGCTGCGTCCACCGCTTTTCCGGTCAGTCCCTTTTTAACCAAACTCACTAAGAACAAGTGGTTATCGGTACCGCCAGACACCACATCCAAGCCGCGCGCGACGAACACCTTGGCCATCGCGCGGGCGTTGTCCACCACCTGCTGTTGGTAGGTCGTAAATTCCGGTTGCAGCGCTTCTTTGAATGCCACGGCTTTGGCCGCAATCACATGCATCAAAGGGCCGCCTTGAATGCCGGGGAATACCAGTGAATTGAGCTTTTTCTCAATGTCCGGGTTGGCTTTGGCCAGAATGATGCCGCCGCGCGGGCCGCGCAGGGTTTTGTGCGTGGTCGAAGTGGTGACATCGGCAATTTGTACCGGACTCGGGTACACACCGGCGGCGACCAAGCCGGCGACATGCGCCATGTCCACCACCAAATACGCGCCAATTTCATCGGCGATTGCGCGGAACCGCGCCCAATCGACCACCCGTGAATAAGCCGAAAAGCCCGCCACAATCAGCTTTGGCCGATGCTCACGCGCCAAGCGCTCGACTTCGACATAATCAATGTAGCCTTGGTCGTCGATGCCGTACTGCACCGCGTTGTAAATTTTGCCGGAAAAATTCACCTTCGCGCCGTGGGTCAAATGCCCGCCGTGCGCCAAGCTCATCCCCAAAATCGTGTCGCCCGGATTGAGCAGCGCCATGAACACCGCCGCGTTGGCCTGCGAGCCGGAATGCGGTTGCACATTCGCATAATCGGCGCCAAACAATTCCTTGGCGCGGTCGATGGCGAGCTGCTCGGCCACATCGACATACTCACAGCCGCCGTAATAGCGCTTGGCCGGGTAGCCTTCGGCATATTTGTTGGTCAGCACCGAACCTTGGGCTTCCAGCACGCGCGGGCTGGCGTAGTTTTCCGACGCAATCAGCTCGACATGATCCTCTTGCCGCCGCACTTCATCGGCAATCGACTGCGCCAGCACCGGATCGAATTCGGCAATCGTCATGGACTTGGAAAACATAAAAACACCTCAGAAACATAAAGTTAAAACGAAATCGGTCGCGTGTTCGCGTGTTGCTTACGGGCATACTCGCGGGCAAGTTCGCGGAGCCAAGCGGAAAAAATTTGCTCGATTTTAGCAGGATGCCGGACGGGATACGCGATCGGCGGCAGCAACGAACGCATCTGGTATATCGGCAAAAAACGGCGTTCAAACGGGCTTTAATACGAGGCTGTGAGTATGCCGCACACCACTCAATGTAAAAAATGATCTTTATTGAATTACTTGGTGCAAATAAATCATCAATCAATCAGGGATTAACGAAGAAAATCCGTCTGAGCCCAAACCGATCACGCGGCGGATTCTTTCCCGTCCGCCCACCGACTGAACCTTCGTTACCCATAACCTAAAGGCAGGATTCGCCATGATTACTGACAACGACCGCAATCAACTGATCGAGTTTTTGACCAAACTCAGCGACACCCAGATATTTACTCAGCGGGAAATCAACGCCTTCCTAGATTTTTGCGATTTGATGAACCTGAAAACCGGCGACATCATCGCCGACATTGGCGAGGTCGGGGAATCGCTCTATTTTCTGCTCGAAGGCGAGGCCGAATTGGTGGTCGGCTCCCGCGTCAACGAATTAGTGGTCGGGCGAATTCTGGCGGGTGAAATGCTCGGCGAAATGAGTTTTTTCGACCGCAACCCCCGCAATGTTCGCCTGCGCGCCAGCGAACCGACGCGCCTGCTGCGCCTGCCGCGCACCATGTACCAGCGGCTGCGGCTGGAATATCCGGTGCTGACGGTGCTGCTGCTCGAATACGCGCTGATTAGCCTCGACAACCTCTATCGGCGCACCAGCACGGACATGGCGCAACTCAACCAGTACATCTACAACATCGGCAAATAAGCCGCTGGCGCAGGCCAACGGCGACAAGCGTTAATCCCAGCGCAGCCGCAGGGCATTGCCGACCACGACGAGCGAGCTCAACGACATCCCGATCGCCGCCACCCACGGTTCAATGAATCCGGCGGCCGCCAGCGGGATGGCGATGAAGTTGTACACCGCCGTCCACGACAGGTTTTGCCGAATATTCGCCAACACCCGACGGGCATACACCAGCCCATAGTGGATTTGTTGAAGCTGATCGTTCAGCAGCACAATATCGGCGCTGTGACGGGCGATGACCGTGCCACCGCCCATGGCCATCGACACCTGCGCCTGCGCGAGCACCGGCGCATCGTTGATGCCGTCGCCGATCATCAACACCACGGCGCCTTCTTGTTGCAGCTTTTGAACGAAGGCGAGCTTTTCATCCGGCAATAGCCCGCCGTGCGCCTGTTGAATCGACAAACTGTGAGCCAGCGCGGCCACGCGAGCGGGTTGATCGCCGGAGAGCACCACGGTTTCCAACCCCATGGCGCGCGCAGATTCGATCATGGCCTGCGCGTCTGGCCGCAAACTATCGCTCAGATAAAACACGGCAGATACCGCGCCATCCACCAGCATCCACACGGCCAAGTCGGCGGATTCTGTCCGCATCGCGGGGACGGAAACGCCCAATTCGGCCAGCAAGCGGGCATTCCCGAGGCTCACCGCCCGCCCTTCGACTTGGCCACTCAAACCCCGGCCAGGATAGTTGACCACGCCGGTCACCGCCGGCAACACGCCTTTTTCGGCGGCAGCGCGGGCAATCGCCAAGCCAACCGGATGCTCGGTTTGCTGTTCGAGCGCGCCCGCCCAACGCAGGGCGGTGGCGGCATCAAACCCGCCCAAAGGCTCTACCCGTTGCAGGGCGATTTGGCCGTCGGTGAGTGTGCCGGTTTTATCAAACACCACATGGGTGGCCTGCGCCAAGGTCTCCAGCGCATAGCCCCGTGTGACCAAAAGACCGGATTTGGTGAGTCGCCCCACGGCGACCGCAATCGCCGCCGGCGTGGCGAGCGACAAGGCGCAAGGGCAAGTAATCGCCAAAATCGCCACCGCCACCCAAAAGGCTTTGCTGGGATCGATAAACAACCACGCGATGGTAACCAGCGCCGTGACAGCCAGCAGCGCCACCACGAATTTTCGGGCGAACCGATCAGCCGATTCGGCAATTTTCGGCTTTTGGGTTTGCGCGCGATCAATCAGCCGGACAATCGACGACACCATGGTGTCTTGCCCGACTTTTTGCACCCGCATGACCAGCGGGCTTTCGATATTGATGGTGCCCGCCACCAACGAGCTGCCGGGGAATTTGTGCTCCGGCACACTTTCGCCGGTGAGCATCGCCGCATTCACACTGCTTTGCCCCTCCTCCACCACCCCATCGGCAGGAATGGCATCGCCCGGCCGCACCAGCACCCGATCTCGTTCCACTAAATCAAAGGCGGGCACGACGGTCACTTCGCCATCAGCGCCCAAGCGATGCGCAACGGCCGGCACCAGCCGCGTGAGGGCTTCGCTCATCTCCCCGGCCTTATGCCGAGCGGATTGTTCCAGCAGCCGACCGGTCAGCAGCAGGGCAATGAACATGGTGACGGAATCGAAATAAATGTGGCCGCTGTTCGTAACCACCGCCCACACGCTGCCCGAGTAGGCGAGCAAAATCGACAGCGACACCGGCAAATCCATGCCGACCTGCTTTTGCTTGAGATCGCGCCAGGCCGGTTTGAAAAACGCCTGACCGGAATACAGCACAATCGGGGTGGAGAGAATCAAGCTCATCCACCAAAAAAAGTAGCGTAGTTGGTCGCTGATGCCCAGATAATCCCCAAAATACAGGGACATAGAAATCATCATGACCTGAAGATACACCAGCCCGGCCACCGCCAGCCGCTGCATCAGAATATGGCGCTCCCGCTTGAACAACCGATCCTGGCGGTTCGGGTCATACGGATGCGCACGGTAGCCAATCGCCATGATGGCGCGCAAAATCTCGCTTAAGGAAACCTGCCGGTTATCCCAAACGACCTGCGCGCGGTGGGTCGAGAAATTCACGGTGAACGACTGCACACCCGGCAGCTGCTGCACATGGCGCTCGGTGAGCCACACGCAGGCCGCACAGACCAGCCCTTCGAGAATCAGGGACGCTTCCCGAATATCGCCATCGCGGTTGGCCACGAAAGACTTTTGCATTTCTGGCCGATCAAACACCGCCAACTCTTGCAGCACCTGCGCCAAATCATCTTTGGGGCGAACGCTCGCCTCGGTGCGGTGGTGGTAGTAATCCGCCATGCCATTTTCAACAATGGCCTCCGCCACCGCTTGGCAGCCGGGACAACACATCGGCCGATCCGCGCCCAACACCACGGCGTGATAGGGGCTACCCGCCGGAACGGGCAAACCACAATGAAAACACACCACCTCCGCCAAGGCTGGGGCGGAACCCCCTTGTTTCGGACGAATCGCCGCTTCTACCGTCATCGCTCACCACTCCACTTTGCGTTTCACTCATTCGGTGTTTTGCTCAGATGAAGTAGGGGTTCAGGGGGTCGATTGCGTCTCGTTGCGGGCGTGAAGATGCACATCCGTGCGGCCATCCAATTCAAAATTGGCGTTGTCTTTCTGAATGTGAATGAGAACTTCCCACAAGCCCGGTGCGGTCATGGTGATCGGCAATTGATAATCGCCACCCGCCACCTCGGGCAGCGCCACCGAGAAATCAAGGCGTTTGTCAGCCGGACGCATCAAATCAACCTTAATTTTCGCCCCCGGTACCGCGTTCCCTTTGTCGTCCACCACCGACACTTTGAACAGCGTGGGCTGATTCACCACCGGCGGGTCTACCCAGCCCTTGTGTACCTTCCAGCCGAGCTGCACCTGCTCATCCAACGCGCTGTCGTATTGGTTGAACAGCTTCTCTTGCTGCTGATAATCCCGCGCAACCGTGCCGGGGAAAAACGAAGTAACAATCGTGCCTTCATCGGGCTTCGGCAATAAATCGTGTGCCGCGCGTTGCGACAGCCCGCTGGAAGCCAGGGTCACAAAAATCGAATCCAGCAGCACAACCACGGACAAGAAAATGAAAATCGACGCGGGCCCCCAATGGAACGATTTCCCGCCACCTTCCGCCGCCTTGGCCGGATAAATAAAGCCCAGAATAAACGCCGCCATCACATAAATCGCCACCACGGCGGTAACGATGTCCGACCCCGGCCAATGGGTAATGGCATACGGCGCATACGCGGCCAGCGACAACACCCCAAGGATGACCGCAATCGGGCGCCCTGCCCGTGGCCAACGCCACTTGAACAGGTAAAACAGCGCCACAATCCCCACGATACCCACCCCAGCGGGCAATACTAAATTCATCGTTCTGCTCCTCGGCTCATCGCCGCACACTCACTTGAAGTTGAAATTCGTGGTTTCAACGACATCCGGCAAATGACCATTCTTATCAATCAATCGGAACGAAATGATCTGCCGCGCGACGCCAGATTCACGGGGTGCGCGCACATGGATCAGATAATTTCCGGTTTGATCGGGGGGAATATCTAAAGTTCGGTAATTCCCACCAATCGTCACATCGGCATCGTTCAAGCCCTCGACTTTTAGCTCAAGCGCCAAAGGCGCAGGTTCCTTGTTATTGATTTTTAATTGATAATTATTTTGCACCGTGCCATCGCTCATCACGACGAACAACGGCTGACGAATTTGCAGCACCGCAAAATCCAAGGGTTTCATGGCATAAAACCCATAAATAAGCAGCAAAGTGGCGGCCAAGGTCGCCACGCCATAGCCGATGGTGCGAAATTTCAGCAAACTCGGTTTTTTGCCGGTTTCCAATTCAACTTCCGAGGCATATCGCACCAAGCCTTGCGGCCAGCCGCGTTTCTGCATGATCTCGTTACAGGCATCAATGCAGAGTCCGCAGGAAATGCAGGCGAGTTGCAGCCCATCGCGAATATCAATGCCGGTGGGGCACACCTGCACGCACAGTTTGCAATCGATGCAATCCCCCGCGCCCGCCGCATGCCGCTCCTCCAAGGTCATCAATCCTTTTTGCAACGGCTTGCGCCCCTGCGAGCCTTCACCGCGCTGGCTGTCGTAACTGACCAGCAAGGTTTCTTTATCGAACATAACCGCTTGAAAGCGGGCGTAGGGGCACATGTAAATGCATACCTGCTCCCGCGCAAAGCCCGCCGCCACCAGGGTGGTCGCGGTCAAAATGCCGGTGGTGATATAGGCCGCGCTGGTGGCTTGCCCCGTAA
>DYMR01000077.1 GCA_020721485.1 Halothiobacillus neapolitanus
GGGGAAATAATCAAAAACAATGCCTTGTCGTTTTATTCTAAAAAAGTAGGACAGGAGGGAGCCTGCCTCCTAACAGGATGTTGAAAAAAGACTTCCCTGTCGTTTTTTCAACCCCATCGTTCCGGTACACGCCCGTAACGCTGGGCGAAGATCAAGCATTGACGATGCGTGATCTTCGGGCAAGCCATCCTTAGTTTGTTTTAACTTGGTTTGTTTTAACTTGGCTTGCTTTAACAGGTTGTTGAAACCATTTTTCAACAACCTGCTAAATCTACTGAAGTGTAGCAGCCCCAGCCGGCTGGCAACGGCGATCAGTCCCGACCCCAACGGCGGCCATCATCGTCGTCGTCGCGCCAATGGCGATGGTGGTGTCGCCGGGGGGCGGCCCAGTAACCCGGCTGCCAAATCCAACCGGCATGGCGCGCCCAGACCCAACGACCGGGCACCCACTGGCCTTGGCCGTATCCTTGGCCGTAACCTTGGCCATATCCCTGCCCATATCCAGACCCATAACCGGGCGGCGCGTAGGGATTGGGCTGATAGCGCGGGGGCGGGGGCGGATAGCCGCGCTCGACCATCACGCCCGGTGTGCCAAAAAACAGTGAGAACGAGCCATCCGCGCGCGCATCGGGCAAAGACGCCAAACCCGCGAACAACAGCATCACGGCCAAAAATCCCATGAATTTGGCGCGCGGTTTCCAAACTGAAGTCGTCGATCGATAACCGTTCATTTCCTGCATTTCCTCGAATTACCGCCAACGCCCATCATGCCAATGCCAATTGCCGCGCCCTTCATCCCAATGGCCGGGCGCCCAA
Source organism: Halothiobacillus neapolitanus (assembly GCA_020721485.1). GTDB lineage: Bacteria > Pseudomonadota > Gammaproteobacteria > Halothiobacillales > Halothiobacillaceae > Halothiobacillus > Halothiobacillus neapolitanus_B. The sequence continues at coordinate 817 of DYMR01000077.1, forward strand.
TAGGCACGGGGATGCGGCGGTCGCCCCCAATAGCCTTCATGCCACACCCAACGGTCACGCCAAATCCAACGCCCCGGCAACCACACCGCGCCCATGAAGGGGGCAATGCCGACCACTTCCACCCGAGGCGGCGGCGGCGCGGAAGGCGCAATCACGGCACCGGTCACCACGGTGCCGCTGTCATAGGCATAACCGCCTGTGGGATACACCGCGCAGCCGCCCAGCGCCAGGCTTGCCGCCATCGTCGCCCCAATCAGCGCGCGGCGCCAAATCAAAGCGGGCATGGGTCGAAAGAGGGGATTCATCGCAAAACTCCTAACCTGTTTATTCTGTGAAACAGACTAGAAAATCTCCCGCGAAAAAAATAGCGGCAATTGGTAAACAGCGTGTAACGCCCACAAAAACACGGGTTATCGCTTGGCGTACTGCTTTGCGCGGTTTCGCTCCGGTGCAATCTCAGGCAAAATTCCGATCCCTGTCCGTTTTGGGCAGCGCACACCTTGCGGAGCGTGAATGTCTCAAGAGATCAGCCGCCACATCCAGGTTCCCTACTCAGCCGCACAAATGTTCGCCTTGGTGAACGATGTCGCCGCGTACCCTCAATTCTTGCCGTGGTGCGATTCGGCGCGGGTATTGCGGGTCGAAGGGGATGACATGGATGCGCGCATTGGCATGAAATTGGGCGCATTCCATAAATCGTTCGCCACGCGCAACCACAATGAACCCGGCAAGAAAATCGTCGTTAGCCTGCTCGATGGCCCCTTCAAATCGTTGAACGGACATTGGTCGTTCCACGATCTGCCGGAGGGCGGCTCCATCGTGCGGCTGAATATGCACTTTGAATTCGCCACCCGATTGATTGACCTGGCGATCGGCCCGATTTTTCGGGAAATCGTCCGCAATCTGGTGAACGCCTTCGAGCAACGCGCGCAAGTCGTTTATGGCCGCGTGCCCAGTCCGATGGGCAGCGCGTCATGAATCCCGATATAGCCCCAAGAATAAGGGTGGAAATCGCCTACGCCTTGCCGGATCGTCAGGTAATTTTGACCGCCTCCGTGCCGCCAGACAGCACCGCGCAGCAGGCCATTGAGGCCAGCGGGATTTTGCTGCAATTTCCGGAGATCGATTTGGGAAAAAATAAAATCGGGATTTTTTCCCGCTTGGTACCTTTAACCCAAACTCTTCAAGCGCATGATCGAATTGAAATTTACCGCCCGCTGATTGCCGACCCTAAAGCCGCGCGTCGGGAGCGCGCCGCGCGCGCCGAAGATGAGGTGTCGTGAGCGGTTTGGGGGTTGTTAGTGTTTAATTTTTTGTCAGATTAAGTTGAAGACAAAGGAAATTACATTGTCAATCCTTGGGTGAAGGCAGGTTTTATTGTAATCAAAACCTCAATGTACTCAGCTCTAATTCCTTTGCTTATATCGTCGATGTAAACAATTTGGGTATAAAGCCCTGATGATGAATGTATGTGATTACAAATATCATAACCCCAATCAACAGTAACTAATGAACCATCTGCGCTGATTGGGTTTCCATGATACATGGGAGGGGCTTCATAAACGACCTCGCCACTCTCATGCATGCGCGCTCTAATCTTGGATGGCTGCATTTTATTTACTATTGGCACAGTAAATATATGAGCCCCTCCTGGCTTCAATGTGCGAGCAATTTCTAAGAATACTTTTGATGGATTAAATACATGCTCAAGTACATCCTGAGTAATATGCAAATCTATGCTTTCATTGTCGAATGTGAGTTCTTCAAGGTTTTCGCAGCGAAATTGATCAATTGTGCTTCCCGGTGTCTGATCCAGAAAGAATTGTGAAGGGATATACTTAGCGCACTCTTGAGATAGCCGTAGGCTTGCGCCGCGATGGCTTGGGGAAGATTCATGAATAGTCAGGTTACGCCAATCTGGGAAATAAGATTCAATAACTTGCATCAGTGCCCGTTCACGAGGGATGCTCCCGCAATTCGAACAAAGAAAGTGATCTCTAAGCCAACTGTCATTGGATATGAAAGTGGTGTCTTTCTTGCAGGTAGGACAATAACCATCAGTCTTAAGAAACAGCACTTCGTCTTCAGGCGGGTCATCCTGCGGACTCCTGTTGGATAAATTTTTGGTTAGTGATTTTATTTTTTCTATAATGAACATGAATTCTCTCGCTAAGCGCCTAATTAAATATTTCGGCGCCAATTAATTTTCCTTGAACGGGATTGTTGTTTGCATTATTACTGCCCGGCTTTATATATTTCATTGGTTATTCCTTTGATAGTTTCTAAATTACCAACAACCAAATGGATTAGTACGCCCACTTCCTGCCCTCGCGTCAAGGTTCCCATTGACTGATTGATTAAATTGAGGGAATTCACGCCCAGTGCAGGGTAGTGCAATGCACTATAATTTGCACTTTGCGCCAATGTTGATCGACCATACACACCGACACCCCAGCCTAGGTCATTGGTCATCCATGCCATGCTGCGATAATGGTATATCGAGGGAGTGTATTGTCCGTTTGATGTATTTGGCGTTACTTCATGCCAGGTCGAGCCGTCAAGACTTAGTCCGAACAATCTGGTCAAAACAGTGTTCTTGAAATAGATAGCGGGAACGAAGGAGGTTGGCGTGGAATGTCCGTTCGAGTCGGTGACTTGGTTTGTGGCAAAGATCAACTTATCTGTAGGCGCACTGCTTTCCAATCGAAAGATATAAAATAATCTTACAATTTCTTTATGATTCGAATAGGGTAATGGTCCTAGTTTGTGATGGCCTTCAATGATGAATTTTTCCGGAAGAAATTTTGAACCGCTATTATACTCGTCCCATAATGTAACCCCATGATAATCTCGCGATTGACTTATGACATTTATATAACCGTCTGGCGTTGTGCTAAAACCAGTAACAACACTTGATTTACCACACATGTCTCCGCCATCCTGCGGATTAAACCAAGGCGGTGCTGGTTCACTTGAAAGGCATCCGGGGTGGTTATTTAAATGAAACTCGGGTTTTAAGAAGAACACGGAAGCTTGTATTTCTCTCCCTAAGTCTGCGGCATCAATTACTTCCGTTCCGAGGATCTTTAAGGAATCAATAGAGCCTCCATTGATGCCGCTGATGGTTATACCAACCACTCCGTTCGTTACGCTACCTCCGGCCTTAGCAGGTTGCCCGCCGATAAAAATGGAAAAAACGCAACATAGAAGACTAAAAAATCCTTGATAATTATTAATGACTATGCGAGCCTCAATGTCGGCTTTCATGATGAACCATTATCAAAATTTTCATTCGGCTCATGCACATACTCCATGCATTAATTATTTTACGGTAAGGCTTGCTTGACATTATCTTTGTGCATCAGTGTTCAAATATTTAACAAATCCTGCCGAATTTATATGTGCGGATAGGCATCACCAGCTCAGCGCGCCGCCGGTTTGATAGTCGGTGACGCGGGTTTCGAAGAAGTTCTTCTCTTTTTTCAGGTCGATGACTTCACTCATCCACGGGAAGGGGTTGGTCGCGCCGGGGAACAGTTCGACCAAGCCGATCTGGTTGCAGCGGCGGTTGGTGATGAAGTGCAGGTATTCGGCACACATTTCTGCGTTCAGGCCGAGTAAGCCATGCGGCATGGTGTCGCGGGCGTAGGCAATTTCCAATTCGCAGGCATCGCGCAGCATGGTGGTGACTTCTTGTTTGAAGTCTTCGGTCCAGAGCTGCGGGTTTTCGATTTTGATTTGGTTGATGACATCAATGCCGAAGTTCATGTGGATGGATTCATCGCGCATGATGTATTGGTATTGTTCGGCGATGCCGGTCATTTTGTTGCGCCGCCCCAGCGAGAGGATTTGCGCAAAGCCGGTGTAGAACCACATGCCTTCGAACACGACATAGAACGCCACCAAATCCCGCAGGAAGTCTTGCGCGCCTTCGGTGGTGGTGGTGTCGAAATCGCCATCGGACAGATTTTTGGTGTATTTGAGCGCCCAGGCATCTTTCGCGGTGATCGACGGAATCTCGCGGTACATGTTGAACAATTCGCCTTCGGCCAGGCCAAGGCTTTCCACCACATATTGAAATGTGTGGGTGTGCACCGCTTCTTCGAAGGCTTGGCGCAACAGGTATTGGCGGCATTCGGGGTTGGTGATTTGCTTGTAGATGGCGAGCACGATGTTGTTGGCCACCAGGCTTTCGGCGGTGGCGAAAAACCCGAGGTTGCGCATAATCATGGCGCGTTCATCGGCGGTTAGCCCGTCGCGGCCTTTCCACAAGGCGATGTCGGCCTGCATCGAGACTTCGGTCGGCATCCAGTGGTTGTTGCAGCCGGCAAGATATTTTTCCCAAGCCCAGGTGTATTTCATCGGCAACAACTGATTCACATCGGCGGTGGCGTTGATAATGCGTTTTTCGGAGACATCGACCCGGCCTGCGCCTTGGGTAATGCCTTCAAGCCCGGTTTGGGCGTGGTGATGCCCGGCATCGGCCGCGTGGGTGGCGTGGGCGGATGGGGTGTCGTCGAAACGCGCGTCGGTCGGAATCGGCGGGGCGATTTTTTGCGGTTCGAGTTCGTTCCAGTTCAGCATGAGAATTCTCCTAAGGGCAAGCGATGACGGGGCTTATTGGCAGGCTTCGCAGCCGGGATCGTCGATCGCGCAGGCTTTGGGCAGGGCGGCTTGAATCGCATCAGCACCGGGATGGGCACTAACGCCGCGCAATTTGCCGTCGAGCTTGGTCATGGTGGTTTTTTCGACGCGGGTTTTTGAGGCCGCGCGCAGGTAATAGGTGGTTTTCAGCCCCATCAGCCAGGCGTTTTTGTACATCTGGTCGAGTTTGGGGCCGGAGGGATCGGCCAGATACAGGTTCAGCGATTGCGCTTGGTCGATCCATTTTTGCCGGCGTGAACCGGATTCGATCAGCCAACGCGGCTCCACTTCAAACGCGGTGGCGTACAGCGCCTTGAGCGGTTCCGGGATGCGGTCGATTTGTTGCACGCTGCCATCGAAGTATTTGAGGTCGTTGACCATCACTTCATCCCACAAATCCAGCGCTTTCAAGTCGCGCACGAGGTAGGGGTTGACCACGGTGAATTCACCGGAGAGGTTCGATTTGACGAACAGGTTTTCGAAGGTCGGCTCGATGGATTGCGCCACGCCGCAGATGTTGGAAATCGTCGCGGTGGGGGCAATCGCCATGGTGTTGGAATTGCGCATGCCTTGAACTTTAATTTTGGCGCGCAGCGCATCCCAATCGAGCTGGCTGCTGGTGTCCATCACCAGGTATTGACCCCGGCTTTCTTTCAGCAACTCAATCGAGTCGATCGGCAGAATGCCACGGCTCCACAGCGACCCATCGTAGCTGGAATACCGCCCGCGCTCGGCCGCCAGATCGCTCGACGCGTTGATGGCGTAGTAGCTGACCATTTCCATCGAACGATCAGCAAAGGCGACCGCTTCGTTGGTGCTGTAGGGGATTTTTTGGATGTGTAACGCATCTTGGAAGCCCATGATGCCCAAGCCGACCGGGCGGTGGCGCAGGTTGGAGTTGCGCGCTTGCGGCACGGAGTAGTAGTTGTACTCGATCACATTGTCGAGCATGCGCATCGCGGTCTTGATGGTGCGCGCGAGTTTTTCCTCGTCCAAGCCATCGGTGGTGACATGCTGCGCGAGGTTGACCGAACCCAAATTGCACACGGCGATTTCGTGGTCGTTGGTGTGCAGGGTAATTTCCGTGCACAGGTTCGAGGAATGCACCACGCCCGCATGCTGGTTGGTGTAGCGAATGTTGCAGGGGTCTTTGAAGGTGATCCACGGATGGCCGGTTTCAAACAGCATCGACAACATTTTGCGCCACAGTTGCGTCGCTTTGATGCGTTTGTGGTTTTTGAGCTCGCCCCGGTCGGCCTTGGCTTCGTAGGCCGTGTAGGCTTTTTCGAAGGCTTTGCCGGTCGCATCGTGCAGATCGGGGCAATCGGCCGGAGAGAACAGCGTCCAATCGCCTTCTTCCATCACGCGTTGCATGAACAGATCGGGCACCCAGTTGGCGGTGTTCATGTCGTGGGTGCGGCGGCGGTCGTCGCCGGTGTTTTTGCGCAGATCGAGGAATTCTTCGATGTCCAGATGCCAAGTTTCCAGATAGGCACAGACAGCGCCTTTGCGCTTGCCGCCTTGGTTGACGGCCACGGCGGTGTCGTTCGCCACTTTCAAGAACGGCACCACGCCTTGCGATTTACCGTTAGTGCCTTTGATGTGCGAGGCGAGCGCCCGCACGCGCGTCCAGTCGTTGCCGAGGCCGCCGGCAAATTTCGACAGCAGGGCATTGTCTTTGATCGCGGCAAAAATGCCGTCCAGATCGTCCGGCACCGTGGTGAGGTAGCAGGAAGACAACTGCGGGCGCAGGGTGCCGGAATTGAACAGCGTCGGCGTGCTACTCATGAAATCGAATGAAGACAATAATTGGTAGAACTCGATGGCGCGGGTTTCTCGGTCGATTTCGTTGATCGCCAAGCCCATGGCCACGCGCATGAAAAACGCCTGCGGCAACTCGAAGCGCACGCCGTCTTGGTGTAGAAAGTAGCGGTCGTACAGGGTTTGGAGACCCAAATAAGTGAATTGCAGGTCGCGGCGGGTATCAATCGCGGCAGCCAAGCGTTTCAGGTCGTATTGCCGCAGGGTCGGGTCGAGCAACTCATGCTCGATGCCGGTTTGAATGTAGCTGACGAAATAGTTTTCAAACACCGCCGCCAGTTCGTTTTGCGTGCAACGGGTGACGCTTTGGCGGGTAAAGCGCAAGGCCTCGGTGCGCAGGGAATCGAGCAGCAGACGCGCTGCAACATACGAATAATTCGGGTCTTTTTCGATCATGGTGCGCGCGCTCATCACCAATGCGGTGCTGACTTCTTTCTCCGGCACGCCATCGAACAGATTGCGCAGCGTTTCCTGCGTGACCGCTTCGGCCTCGACATCGGACAACCCCGCGCAGGCTTCCGTCACCAGCGCATGCAGGCGGTTTTCATCCAAGGCCACGCGCAAACCTTCCAGCGTGGTGACATGCACACGCGGCGCGGCCTGATCGGGGTGCGCCGTGGCCGCTTCTGCCGCGCGTTTCTGCGCTTGTTGCTCGCGGTAAAGCACATACGCTCGGGCGACTTTGTGATGCCCCTCGCGCATCAACGACAATTCGACCTGATCCTGCACATCCTCGATATGCACCGTGCCGCCGCCCGGCATGCGACGCATCAGCGCCGACACGATGCCCTCGCTCAACGAGTTCACCAAATCGTGCACGCGGGCAGACACCGCCGCGCCGCCCCCTTCGACCGCCAAAAACGCCTTGGTCATTGCCACCTTGATTTTGCTGGCATCAAACGCGGTGACTTTGCCGTTGCGGCGGATGATCCGCAGCTGACCGGGCTCGGTCGCCGCCGCTTCAAATGCGGCATTGGCAGGCGGCATATCGCTCGGCAAATGAGTGCTGCGGGTCGTGACGGTGGCGGAGAGTGGGGGCGTCATGCGGGCTGTCCTTTTCTTCGGTGGTGGATACGGGGCGATGCGCGTGCGCGCAACGCGGGTAGGGCGCAATGCTGGAACAATGCTGGAATGGGGCGGCGTCGAAGCTGCCCAAGATTCTTGGATATGCCGCGACCAATGTCAACCCAATCAATACACAAAAAGCTGTGTATTCGATAAATCAAAAACACAACATGTAGTGTGTAAAGGTTGTGAGCAACTTGTCGAAAAGATGGGGGTCACCCCGTAGAAATTCGCCCAAACACGGATGGATTCAAGGTTTTTTCCGCCGGGTTCACTGGGTCAATCCATCCAGAACCACGGGCCACCCATAGTGTCGGTTGATGTGAAATTTTTTTGTGATTGAGCAAATTTTTCAG
>DYMR01000078.1 GCA_020721485.1 Halothiobacillus neapolitanus
TGGCCTCGACCTTGGGCAAAAACCCGATTCTCGTCACCGCGCTCAATCCCATCATCGGCTATGAACTGGGCGCAAAAATCGCCAAACGCGCCTACCAAGAACAGCGCAGCGTGCGAGAAATTGCCCGGGAAATGACCGAATTGACCGACGCACAATTGGATGAGTTGCTCGATCCCGTTAGGATGACCTGAGTTTTCCGTGTTCAGATAAATAAAAAACGCACGAAGTACCGTGCGTTTTTTTGCAATTCAACAGCCTGTTAACTGCCTGAATTTATGCGGTTTGGTGGGTAGGCTCTTCGGTTTTCGGGGGATGGGATTTAGCCAAATCATGCCCCAGCAGCATGTAGACCCCCGGCACGATAAACAGGGTGAAGAAGGTGCCGATGCCGAGGCCCGAGGCGATGACCAGTCCGAGGTCGAAGCGGCTGACGGCGCCAGCGCCGGTCGCCATAATCAGCGGGATGACGCCGAGCACCATGGCGAAGGTGGTCATCAGAATCGGGCGCAGGCGCAAGCCGGCCGCTTCGATGATGGCGGCGCGTTTGCTCATGCCGGCCTTTTGCAGGTTGTTGGCGAACTCGACGATCAAAATCCCGTGTTTCGAGATCAGGCCGATCAGGGTCACGAGCCCCACTTCGGTGTAGATATTCAGTGTCGCGCGACCGATGCCGAGGTTGATGAAGATCAGCGCGCCGGCAATCGACATGGGCACCGAGACCAGAATGATGATCGGGTCGCGGAAGCTTTCAAACTGCGCGGCCAGCACCAGGTAGATGATGATGATGGCGAACAGGAAGGTGAGCGCCATGCCGCCGGATTCTTGCATGAATTGCCGCGAGGGGCCGGCATAGTCATAGCTGTAGCCCTGCGGTAGGGTGGCTTTGGCCAATGCGGCCAGTTTTTCCAATGCCACGCCTTGCGGAATGGTCGGGAAATTTACCCCTTGGATGGTGGCGGCGTTTTCTTGCTGGAAGTGGTTGATGGATTCCGGTTCGACCGTGGTTTTCAGCGTGACGACGGTTGAGAGCGGCACCATTTGCCCATTGCTGGCGCGCAGGTAGTAGTTTTTGAGATCCGTCGGGTTCAGCCGGTATTGCTGCGCCACCTGCGGAATCACTTTGTAGGAACGACCCGAAAGCTCAAAGTAATTGACATAACCGCCGCTCAGCATGGCCGAGAGCGCCGACCCAATATCCTGCATATTCAGCCCAAGCTGGGCGGCCAAACTGCGGTTGATTTCCACGGTGGCCTGCGGCAAATCAATACGCAGATCGGTTTGCAGGAAGATGAAATCACCGGATTTCAGGGCTTCACCCAGAAAATCATTGGCAACCTTGAATAGCTGGTCGAACGGCTGGGTGGTGGTAATCACAAACTGCACCGGAAAGCCGCGCGCGCCCGGCAGCGAAGGCGGCTGGAACACGGCATTTTGCGTGCCGGCAATTTGACCGAGTTTTTGTTGCACCACCGGCTGAAGTTGGCTCGCGGTTTTGCTGCGTTCATCCCAAGGTTTTAGCACCATGCCGCTGATGACTTGCGTGGGCGTGTTGAGCTGGAACACATGATCGGTTTCCGGGAACGAGGAGAAATCCTTGTTGACCTGATCGGCATAGAGTTCGCGTTGCGCCAGCGTGGCGGTGGGCGAGTTGAACGCGATGGAAATCAAGACGCCCTGATCTTCTTGCGGCGCCAGTTCGGTCATAGAGGTCGTATAGAGGAAGTAAATGCCGCCGAGCATCAGCACGACAAACACGGCAATTACCGACAGATGCTTGAGTACGCCATCGAGCCGGCGTTGATAGCGGCGATGCAGTCCTTCAAAGCGGCCATCCAACCACAGCACCAGCCGATCTTGCCAACTGCCGCCTTCCTTTTTCGGCGCGCGTAGCAAGCTGCGGCACATCATGGGCGACAGGGTGAGCGCCACAATCGCCGACATGGTGACCGCGCCCACGAGCGTGAAGGCGAATTCGGTGAAGAGCGCGCCGGTTAAGCCTTGCATGAAGCCAATCGGCACATAGACGGCGATGAGCACCACGGTCATGGCCAGAATCGGGCTGGCGAGTTCGCGCGCCGCTTGTGTGGCGGCGGCCATCGGGCTGGCGCCTTCTTCGAGGTGTCGGCTGACATTTTCGACGACGATAATGGCATCATCCACGACAAGGCCAATCGCCAACACAAAGGCGAGCAAAGTCAATAGGTTAATGGAATAGCCGAGCATCAGCATCACGCCGAATGTGCCGATGAGGGACAGCGGAATGGCGATGATCGGAATCAAGACCGCGCGAACCGAGCCCAAGAACACGAACACCACCAGGGTGACGATCAAAATCGCCTCGCCCAAAGTTTTGATGACTTCGTCGATGGAGGAGTGCACGAATTTGGTGGAGTCGTACACGATGTTGGCTTTCAGGCCGTCGGGTAGCTGGCTTTCGATGTCGGGCATGGCGGCGCGCACGCGCTTGATCACATCCAACAAATTGGCGCCGGGCGCGACTTGAATGCCGATGTACACGGCTTTGCGGCCATCAAACGAGACGCTGGAATCGTAATCGTCGGCACCCAAGGTGACTTTGGCGACATCTTCCAGCCGCACCTCGGCACCATTGTTTTGCTTGAGAATCAGCCGCTTGAATTGATCCAGTGAGTCCAAGGCGGTCGAGGCATTCAGGTTGACCTGCACCATCTGCCCCTTGGTTTGGCCGCTGGCAGAAAGGTAGTTGTTGGCGGCCAGGGCGCTGTACACATCGGCGGCGGTCAAGCCCACGGCGGCGAGTTTTTGCGGATCCAGCCAGGCGCGCAGGGCGAAGTTTTTGGCGCCGAGAATTTCAGCGGTTTGTACGCCGTCCACCGATTGCAATTTCGGCTGCACCGAGCGCACCACATAATCGGTGACTTGGTTGGGCTTCAAGACATCGCTGTAAAAGCCGATGTACATCGCATCAATCGTTTGACCGACCGCGACGGACAGCACCGGCTTTTGCGCCTGCGGTGGCAATTGGTTCAACACCGAGTTGACCTTGGTGTTGATCTCGGTCAGCGCCTTGTTGGGGTCGTAATTCAGCCGCAGATTGGCGGTGATGCTGCTCACGCCCTGCGAGCTGGTCGAGGTCATGTAATCAATGCCGTTGGCCTGCGCGATGGCATTTTCCAGCGGGGTGGTGATGAAACTCGCCACCAAGTTCGCATCGGCGCCGGGGTAGGCGGTGCTGACGGTCACGACAGCGTTTTCGGTGAAGGGGTATTGCAGTACCGGCAACAGGCCGAACGAACGCAGGCCGAGTACCAGCAGCACGAGGCTGACCACAATCGCCAGCACGGGGCGGGCAACGAAAATATCGGTGAATTTGCGTTGGGACGCGGACGGGTTACTCATTCCGGAAGGGCTACTCATTCGTCCTTCACCTCAGGATGCGGGTTGTTGGCCGGTTCAATTTGGTTGTTGATAATGACCGGCACGCCGTTGCGGAGTTTGATTTGCCCGGCGGTGACGACGGTTTCACCGGCTTTCAGGCCGCTGAGGATCGCGGTTTGATCGCCCCGAGTCAGGCCGGTGGTCACGAAGCGTTGTTCGGCGATTAACTGCGGTTTGCCTTCGGCATTCTTGCCCTTGTCCACGACGATGAACACCGTGCTGCCATACGGGTTGTAGGCGACGGCGGTGGTCGGCAGGGTCAGGAAAGATTCGGGCGCACCCTGCGACAAACTGGCCGTGGCGAACACGCCGGGCAGCAGTTTGCCGTCGGGGTTGGCGATTTCTGCGCGCACGGTCAAGTTGCGGGTGGTGGTATCGACTTGCGGTTCAATCGCACTGATTTTGCCGTTGAAGGTTGTGCCGGGTACGGCATTGGTTTGCACGCTGAGCGGGTCGCCGACTTGGATGAGGTGCAGTTCGGATTGCGGAATTTTGAAATCCAAATACATCGGGTCGAGGTGCTGCAAGCTGACCACGGCCGTGCCGGCGGCAAGGAATTGCCCCAAATCAATTTGACGAATCCCGAGCGTGCCGCTGAACGGCGCCCGCAGGGTTTTCTGCGCGATCAAGGCATTTTGCGCGTCGAGTTGCGCTTGGCTGCTCTTGAGCGTTGCCTCGTCGCCGTCGATCACGGCCTGACTGACGGCTTGGATTTTAAGCTGTGCCCGATCCCGTTTGAGGTTTTGTTCGGCCAGCGCCACATTCGCTTGCAGTTGCGGCAATTGCGCCTTGAGCGGATCGGCGTTCAATTCGAGCAGCACTTGACCGGCCTTGACCGTCGCGCCCGATTTGAAATGAATCGCCTTGATGAGGCCGGATACTTCGGTGGTGAGTTGCGTTGATTGCACCGCGCGCAGAGTGCCAATCGCATCAATTTTCGGTTGCCAATCGCTGGGTTCGACCACGGTGGTCGAAATGGTTTGCGGCGGCATGCCGTGGCCGCGAATGGCCTTGTCGATCATCTTGTTACGAAAGAGCTGGAAGCCGTAAATGCCGCCAAAAACCAGCGCAACCAGTAGCAGCATGACAATCATGCGGGTGGGGGTACCTTTGGTCATGGGGTGACAGTCTCCGGCAAATCATGGGGATGTGAAGGGGTGAGGGGGGCGGGCGCCGTGGCGCTGTGCTGATCTTTACTGGGCAGCGTGTCGCTGCCCTGATCTTTCTCGGGCAGCGTGGTGCTGCTCTGATCTTTCTTGGGCAGCGTGTCGCTGCCCTGATCTTTCTTGGGCAGCGTGTCGCTGCTCTGATCTTTATGGGGTAGCGTGGTGCTGCCCATGGCCTGATACAGCGCGACCGAGTCGGTCAAGCGCTGCATGCGTGCGGCCAGCGTCAGCAGGCGCGTTTGTTGCACTTGCTGTTGCGCGGTGAGTAATTGCAGCGCCGTGGCCGAGCCGAGCTTGAGTTGTTGTTCGGTCAAAGCGAGCGAATCTTGCGCCGCCGATTGTGCCGCCACCTGCGCATTCAGCGTGTGGGCGTCAATCTCGACCGCTCGCAAGGCATCGGCGGTGTTGCGTAAACCGTCCAGCACGGCTTGCTGATAATTCGCCGCCGCTTCAGACAGTGCCGCCTTGGCTCCTTCTGCGCCGGCTTTTAAGCCGCCATTGAACAGCGGCTGCGTGATGCCGCTAATCAAACTCCAGATGATCGAATCGGCATTGAACAGCGCCGCCGGGGTGAGGGCTTGCGAGCCCAGCGTGGCGCTCAAATTGATTTGCGGATACAGGTTCGACAGCGCCACACCATATTGCGCGCTGGCGACATGCAGTAACGAATTTGCCGCAGCAATATCTGGCCGCGCCGCAACCCACGCTGAAGGCACCACCACCGGCAAGGTGGCGGGCAGCGTGAATTGAGCGAGCGAGAACTGGGGAATGGCGGCATTGGCCGGTAATTGCCCCGTCAAACTGGCCAGCAGGTGATCGGTCTGAGCGCGCTTGAATTGCAAGGGCGGCAAGGTTGCGGCGGTTTGCGCGCGTTGGGTTTTCAGTGACAGCACATCCGCACGGGTGGCTGCGCCCAGCGCCAGTTTTGCGCTCATCAGCTCAATTTGCCGATCTTGATCCGCCAAAATGGCTTGCGTGGTGTGAATCTGATCGTTCAACATCGCCTGCGTCATCGCCTGCACCGCAATGTTGCCCGCGAGGCTGAGGCGCGCCGCTGCCAGCTCATAGTGCTGATAATCGGCCTGAGCGGCGAGCGCTTCGAGCGTGCGCCGGTTGCCGCCAAATAAATCCAAGTTGTAACTGACCGACAAGCCCGCGTGGTACAGCGCGAATTGGCGTTTGCCGCCTTCCTGCCCCATTTGCGAGTTGTTGCTGCCTTGTTCCTGCCCGGTAAAACTGCCATTGACCTGCGGCAATTGCGTGGCGCCCGCTTGGGCTTGGTAGGCTTTTCGGGCCTGTTCGAGCCGTGCTTGGGCGGCGGTCAGCGATGGGCTGTTTTGCAGAGCCTGCGTGATTAAGGCATCCAGCGCGGGGTTGTTAAACGATTGCCACCAAAAACCCGAGACGGGGTTGGGCGAGAAGGTTTGCGATTGCCCCTGCGCCGTGCCTGCGGTGGCTTGGGTTTGGGCGGGCAGCGCTTGCGGTGTGTAGTGCTCCGCCTTGGGCGCTGCCGGAGCCGAGAAATTCGGACCGACAGCCGCACAACCGGAAAGCCCCAAAATCAGCGCAACCGAGAGTGCATGCAATGGCCACGCGCGGCGCGGCAAACAAACGGGGGAGTGCACAGCGGGCATCTTCAATGAGGCTCCTAAAAAATGTCCTGCGAATGAACGAGTCAGCGGGCGAGTGACGGGTGCAAGCGGTGAAGACTAGAAAATCCTAGCGGGTTTTGCCAGTGCCGCATCATTTTGAGTGGTTCAAATGGGGCGAGTGAAGAGTGACCGCGCAGCCATCCATCTTTCGTGATGCTAAAGGATTTCCGAGTACGGCACTCAGCTTAAGCGTAAAGATAGCATGCTAATGATTTTTTGCTCAACGCATTTTTTGGCATGTTTATGGCCGATTGATTGGCAGTGAGCCGCCCGCATGAGAAGGCGCGGGGGAGGGCGCGCAGACATTTGGCGCGTAGACCATCGTTGAAGTGCCGTTGAGGCGCCGTTGAACTGCCGTTATACAGCCGGTTTGAGCGAATCTGAGATGACTTCGATGCGGTCGCGGCCATCATGTTTGGCACGGTACAGCCCGTCATCGACGCATTGATACAGCAGGTCGAATGGCACCGTGGGTTCGGCCAGCGCCACGCTCAACGAGGCGGTGACGCGCAGCCCCACTTCCTCCGGCAGCCGAATGTGCCGAATGCGTTCGCGCAGTTGTGCAGCGGTTTCCATGGCTGTTTCCATGGCGGTGTCGAAGTGTTCGGCGGGCAGCACGACGGCAAATTCCTCGCCGCCGAGTCGGCCACAAAATCCGGCATTGCCGATGCCTTGTTTCATGGTGTCGGCCAGCGCGACGAGCACCTTGTCGCCGGTGGGGTGGCCGTAGCGGTCGTTGATTTGTTTGAAGTGGTCGATGTCGAGCAAAATCAGCGCGATGGGTAGGTGGCGCAGCAGGGATTCCGCTTCGTGAATCAAGGTGTTGCGATTCAGCAGCCGCGTGAGGCCATCGTGCCGGTTTTGGTAGCTCAAGGCTTCCGTCAGCTCGCGCAATCGTTGATTGGCGATGTTGAGTTCCAGCTCAGTGCGATCCGAGTGGCTGATGACGCGGCGCATGTCGCGGATGACGCGCTCGTATTCGCCGATCAGTTCCGCCAGCGCGAGGTGGATGATCGCCGGCGACGGGTCGGCATGGGCGCGTTGCGCGCGATCCAGCACGCCGCGCTCCCGTTCAAACAAATCGGGCGCAGTGTGGGCGGCCATTAGGATTCAATCGGTTGCGCGTGAAATTCGATGGCCGGAAAGTCTTCGGCCAACTCCAGCCCGAATTCCAAAATGGTTTCGTCATCGACATCGTGGTGCCAATCCAACACCACCGTGTTGCCTTCTTCGGCGGCTTGATTGAGTCGATCGAACAGGCTGAACAGCATCTTGGTGCTGGAGCTGTTGAAGTAGTTGAGTTGCACTTCAACATGCACCCGAGCGCCCTGCAATCCATCGAGCCAGTTGCCGGTTTTGGCCAGAATTTCGCCATAAAACGCGGCGGCGCTTTCCGGGTAGGACTCGCCACGCAGGGTCAAATGGCCTTGGGCGAAATCGAATGCCACTTCGGGGGTGTTGCTGGTGGCGGGAAGATGGAGTGTTTCCATGAGGAATCCTTAACGAGGCGAAGCCCGCCTTAAATGGTGGCTTTGAGGGTGAACATGAACAGCCCGTGTTCGTTGGGTGCAAATTGAAATTCAATCGGTGCGGAGCTGTCTTTGGCGATGGTCAGAAAACCGAGGCCGGAGCCTTTACTGTCTTCTTCGGTATCCGCGCGCAGGGTTTTGCGGTAAGCGTCTTTGATTTGTTCGGTGGTCATCGCGCGCAGTGGGTCGAGGATGCTTTTGAGCTTATCGGCATACTGCGCATCCACGGGGTTGGCGCAGGTAATGAGAAATTGCCCATCGGTGTGCATCACCATCACCGAGCCGGCGCGCATTTCCATCGTCGCTTGATCGGGCGGCGTGAGGGTGTCGCTCGAATAGTGGACGATGTTTTGCGCCATCTCGATAAAGGTGGAAAAAATCTTTCGGCGCACGCTGCCGGGGGCGTCGGATTGCTCCAGCCGCAAGCGCACGGCATCGCCAATCGCGGTGATGATGTTCTGCGAAAAATAGCCGGCGTAGAAAAAAATCAGGCCATCGGCCAGGCCGGGGAAGCAGGGGTTGGCGCTGGCCGCCGGGGCTTGGGTTTCCGTGTTCATTTCTCGCGGGGCACTCATGGGGTGATCCTTACTCATTCATTAAAATTTGATGGGGCAGGCCGTCAATCCAACCGTTAATCCAGCCGTTAATCCAGATCCAGCGCCAGCAGGGTGAGGTCATCGCGGCGCGCTTCCTGGCCTTGGTACTGGCCAAAAAAGGCGCGAAATGCGTCGGCTTGTGCCGACATCGGCGCCTGCCGTTGACTGGTTAACCATTCGCTCAACCGGCGTTTACCAAACGCGATGCGCTTGGCGCCGCCAATCTGATCGATGACGCCATCGCTCAGTAAAAAAATGCGGGTGGGCGCGGTGATCGACACCGTTTGGTTTTGCCACACGGT
>DYMR01000079.1 GCA_020721485.1 Halothiobacillus neapolitanus
CCCGGACGATAATCTAGTTCCTCGTCCGGAACGCGACAACTACTTGCACCACTGCTTTTCACAGGGAATACCATCGTTATTGCCATCCATTTTAGTGTTCGGGCAGTGATTGATGAAATAGGTTGCTTCTGCGCAAGAAGTCATTTGGGAGCAGTAGACTCTACCGTCGCACTTAAATTGCTCATTACTGGCAAGCACGGTATTTGCGTTGGGTTGATTATATTCTGATGAGGCATTGGCGGACTGGGTGTGGAATTTTTGTCCAAAATGGTAATTTCCATACCATCCAGCAACGACAACAAGGGCGATGATGATTAATTTTTTCATTTTTGGCTCCTGATTTTTTGGCTTCAATTTCCATTTGAGAAAATTGTATTTATTTATTTTCTATGCGTGCGTTAGCCGCGCTTTTTCGGTGGCAGCAGGTCGGTAATCGTGCCTTCGGCCATTTCGGCGGCAAAGCCTAGGGTTTCGGAGAGGGTGGGGTGGGGGTGGATGGTGAGGGCGAGGTCGCTCATGTCGGCGCCCATTTCCAGCGCGAGGACGGCTTCGGCGATCAGTTCCCCGGCGTTCGGGCCGACGATGCCGACGCCCAGCAGGCGGTGGTTGTCGGCGGCGAATAGGGCTTTGGTGATGCCTTCATCGCGCCCGAGGCTGAGCGAGCGGCCGGATGCCGCCCAAGGGAAGGCGCCTTTTTCATAGGCGATGCCTTCGGCCTTGAGTTGTTCTTCGGTTTTGCCCGCCCAGGCGATTTCCGGATCGGTGTAGGCGACGCTGGGGATGGTGATGGGGGTGAACGCGGATTTGTGCCCGCAGATGACTTCGGCGGCGACTTTGCCTTCGTGGACGGCTTTGTGCGCGAGCATGGGTTGGCCGACGAGGTCGCCGATCGCGAAGATGTGCGGCACATTGGTTTGCATGCGCGCATCGGTGGGGATGAAGCCCCGTTCGTTGACGACAACGCCCGCCGCTTCGGCGCGGATGAGTTTGCCGTTCGGGAGGCGTCCGACGGCGACGAGAATTTTGTCGAAGCGGTCGTCTGCCGGGGCGCTGCCGCCTTCAAAGTGGACGCGCAGGCCGTCAGCCTCGGCGCTGACGGCGGTGACTTTCGCGCCCAGGTAGATGTTTTCGTAGCGCTTTTTCAGGTCTTTGAGCAGCGGGCGAGTCAGGTCTTTGTCGGCGCCGGGGATGATGGTGTCAGCCAATTCGACGACGGTGATTTTCGAGCCCAGTGCGGCGTAGACCTGCGCCATTTCCAGCCCGATGATGCCGCCGCCGATGACCAGCAGGCGGGCGGGAATATCTGCCAGTGCGAGCGCGCCGGTCGAGTCGATCACGCGCGGGTCATCGTGCGGTATGAACGGTAACTGCACCGGTCGGGAGCCGGCGGCGATGATGGCGTGTTCGAAGCCGATGGTTTGCGTGCGGCCTTCGGCGGTGGTGACGCTGAGTTGATGGCTGCCGCTGAATTGCCCTTCGCCGCGCACGACGGTGACTTGGCGTTGTTTGGCGAGTTGGGCGAGGCCGCCGGTGAGTTTGTGGATGATGCCGTCTTTGAAGCCGCGCAGTTTGTCGAGGTCGATGCTCGGTTCGGCAAACGAAACCCCGTGGGCGGCCATGTCGCGGGTTTCATTGAGAATGTTGGAGACATGCAGCAGGGCTTTGGATGGGATGCAGCCGACATTCAGGCACACGCCGCCCAGCCGCTCATCGCGCTCCACGAGTATGACTTTTTTGCCTAAATCGGCCGCGCGGAAGGCGGCGGTGTAGCCGCCGGGGCCGGCACCGAGGACGAGCACTTCGCAGCGCAAATCGGCCGCCGTGGTCGGGCTGGCTGCGAGGGGCGCGGTTGCCACTGCCGAGGGGGTGCTCGAAGGCGCCGCCGTGGGCTCGGCGGGGGCCGGCGCGGCGGATTCGGCGGCAGTCGCCGGGGTGTTCAAGGTGGCAATCGGGCTGCCTTTGCTCACGCGGTCGCCCACTTTCACCAACACTTGTTCGATGGTGCCCGCTTTCGGTGCGGGAATTTCCATCGTGGCTTTGTCGGATTCGAGGGTAATCATCGAGGCTTCGGCGTCGATGGTTTGCCCCGGCGCGATCAGCACTTCGATGATTTCGAGTTGTTCAAAATTGCCGACATCCGGCAGGGTGAGGGTTTCCAGTGCCATGTTCGTGCTCCTCACACAATCAGTTCACGCAGATCGGACAGGCTGCGCGACAGGGCGGTGACGAATCGCGCCCCTTCGGCACCGTCGATCACGCGGTGGTCGTACGAGAGCGCCAGCGGCAGCATCAGGCGGGGAATGAAGCCGTTGCCATCCCACACCGGGCGCATTTGCGAGCGCGAGACGCCGAGAATGGCGACTTCCGGCCCGTTGACGATGGGGGTGAACTGGGTGCCGCCGATGCCGCCCAAGCTGGAAATCGAGAAGCAGCCACCGGACATATCTTCCGGCGTGAGTTTGCCGTCGCGCGCGCGGACGCTGAGGGCGCCCAGCTCGGTCGCCAGCGTGAAAATGCCTTTTTGATCGACATCGCGCACCACGGGCACCACAAGGCCGTTCGGTGTATCGACCGCCACGCCGATGTGGATGTATTTTTTCAGGATCAGATTCTCGCCGTGGGCATCGAGCGCGGCGTTGAAGCGCGGAAAATCGGCCAGCGCCCGCGCCACCGCCTTGAGGATGAACACCAGTGGGGTGAGCTTGACGCCGGCTTTGTCCGCCCGGGCTTTCAGCGATTGCCGGAAGGCTTCGAGGTCGGTGATGTCGGTTTCATCGAACTGGGTTACATGCGGAATGTTGAGCCAGCAGGTCGATAGGTGTTTGCCGGAACGCTTTTGAATGCGCGACAGCGGCACGGTTTCGATGGCACCGAATTGGCTGAAATCAATGTTGGGCAGAGGCGGAATGCTGCCGCCGGTGGCAGCGGGGGCGCTGCTCTGCGGGGCGCTCAAGGCCTGCTTCACGAAGGCGGTGACATCCGATTTTTGGATGCGGTTTTTGGGGCCGGTGCCGCCGAGCTTCGATACATCCACACCCAGCGAGCGGGCGAAGGCGCGCACCGAGGGGCTGGCGTGTACGCTGGCGCCGAGGGTGGGGGCATTAATGGGCGCGGTCATCGGCGCGGCGGTCGCGAGAGTGACCGGTGCGGCGGTTGCGGGCGTAACCGGCGCGGGCGTCGGCATGCTGGTCGCTGCCGGAGACGGAGCGGGCGCCGACGCTGCTGCGGCCACTTCGGGCGCTTTGGCGGCGGGCGCGGTGTCCGGCGCCTTGGGCGCGGGGGTGGCTGCCGCGCTGGTCGTGGTCATTTCCACCATCAAATCGCCGACATTGACGGTATCGCCCACCTTGAGCAGCACTTTTTGAATGGTGCCGGCGAACGGCGCGGGAATCTCCATCGTCGCCTTGTCGGATTCCAGTGTGATGAGGGACTGTTCGGCTTCAACGGTATCGCCCGCTGCGACCAGCACTTCGATGACGGGCAGGTCTTTGAAATTGCCGATGTCGGGCAGGGGAATGGCTTTGATGGGCATGCGGAAAGCTCCAAATCAGGGAATCGGTCGGCCTCGCCCCAGCGAAGCCGTCGCGGCAAGGTTCCGGTTCAGCGTTGGGTGGGCATGGACAGGTTGGCGTCGATGCCGTAGCGCGCAATCGCTTCGCTGACTTTGGCCAGGGGGATGCTGCCCTCGTCGGCCAGCGCTTTGAGCGCGGTGACGACGATGTGCGCGGCATCCACTTCAAAGAAGCGGCGCAGTGCTTCGCGGGTATCTGAACGGCCAAAGCCGTCGGTGCCCAGCGTGACATAGCGGCGCGGCATGAACGAGCGCACTTGTTCGGTGTACAGGTGGATGTAGTCCGTCGCGGCGATGATCGGCCCTTGGGTTGGCTCCAGCGTGGCGGTGACATACGGCACGCGCGGCGCGGCTTCGGGATGCAGGCGGTTGAAGCGGCTGCATTCTTGCCCATCGCGCGCCAGTTCGCTGAAGCTGGTGGCCGACCACACATCGGCGGCCACGCCCCAATCGGCTTCCAGCCACGCGGCGGCTTGCTCGACTTCACGCAGGATGGTGCCGGAACCCAGCAGTTGCACCCGCGCTTTGTGCTTCGCCTTGGATTGGCTGAATGGGTACAGGCCGCGCAGGATGCCTTGCTCGATCTGATCGCGGTGGGCCTCCGGCATGGCGGGGTGCGGGTAGTTCTCGTTCATCGCGGTGATGTAATAGAACACATCTTTTTTCTCGGCGAACATTTCCTGCAAGCCCGCGCGGATGAGCACCGCCATTTCGTACCCGTAGGTCGGGTCGTAGGCTTTGCAGTTCGGCACGGTGCTGAAGAACACGAGGTTGTGACCGTCTTGATGCTGCAAGCCTTCGCCTTCGAGCGTGGTGCGCCCGGCGGTCGCGCCGATGATGAAGCCGCGCGCGCGCATATCGCCGGCCAGCCACACCAAATCGCCCACGCGCTGGTAGCCGAACATGGAGTAATAAATGTAGAACGGAATCATCGCCTCGCCGTAGTTGGCGTAGGCGGTGGCGCCGGCCAGCCACGACGACATCGCCCCGGCTTCGTTGATGCCTTCTTGCAGCACTTGGCCGTTGGTGGCCTGTTTGTACCAAGAAACCTGGTCGGCATCGACCGGCTCATACAGTTGACCCGCTGGATCGTAAATGCCGACTTGGCGGAACAAACCTTCCAGCCCGAAGGTGCGCGCCTCGTCGGGGATGATCGGCACCACGCGCTTGCCGAGGGCTTTGTCGCGCAGAATGATGGCGAGAATCCGACCGAAAATCATGGTCGAAGACATCTCCCGGTCGCCCGTGCCTTGCAACAGCATGTCGAACGCGGACAAGGCCGGCACTTCCAGCGCGCCCGCGCGATCGACCCGGCTCGGCAGATGACCGCCGAGCGCATGACGGCGCTCGTGCAGGTATTTAATCAGTTCGTGGCTGTCGTCCGGCTTATAAAACGGCACATCGTTTTCGAGTTGCTCGTCGGAAATCGGCAAGCCGAAACGGTCGCGGAAGTATTTCAGGCCATCGACATCCAGCTTTTTCTGGTTGTGCGCGGTCATCGCACCTTCGCCGAACGGCCCCATGCCGTAGCCTTTGATGGTTTTGGCGATGATGAGGGTCGGTTTGCCTTTGCAGTCGCTCGCGGCCTTGTAGGCGGCATACATTTTGCGCGGGCTGTGGCCGCCGCGCGTCAGGCTGAAAATTTCGTCGTCGGTCATGTTTTTGACCAATTCGGCAGTTTCCGGATATTTGCCGAAGAAATGCTGGCGGACATAGGCGCCATTTTTGGCTTTATACGCTTGGTATTCGCCATCGACGGTTTCCATCATCAACTGCATCAGCTTGCCGGATGTGTCTTTGACCAGCAGTTCATCCCAACCCGGCCCCCACAGCACCTTGATGACATTCCAGCCCGCGCCCCGGAAGGTGCCTTCCAATTCTTGCACCACCTTGCCGTTGCCGCGCACCGGGCCATCCAGCCGTTGCAGGTTGGCATTGACCACGAACACGAGGTTGTCGAGCTTTTCGCGCACGGCCAAGCCGATCGCGCCGGTGGATTCCGGCTCGTCCATCTCGCCATCGCCCAAAAATGCCCAAACCTTGCGGCTGTTCATCGGCGACAGGCCGCGTGCATCCATGTACTTCATGAAGCGCGCTTGATAAATCGCCTGCAACGGCCCCAAGCCCATGGAAACGGTCGGGAATTGCCAGAAATCCGGCATCAGCCACGGGTGCGGATAGGAGGAAACACCGGGCTTGTGCGCTTCTTGGCGGAAGTTTTTGAGTTGTTCTTCGCTGATGCGCCCTTCCAAGAAAGCACGGGCATACATGCCGGGGGCGGCGTGACCTTGGAAAAACACCATGTCGGCGCCATCGGGGTGATCGTGCCCTTTGAAAAAGTGGTTGAAGCCGACTTCATACATCGTGGCGCTGGACTGGAAGGTCGCAATGTGACCACCCACCGAGGTGTGCTTGTTGGCGCGGGCAACCATCGCCATCGCATTCCAACGCACCAAGGCGCGCAGCCGTTGCTCCATCTGCCGGTCGCCGGGGTAGGCCGGTTCTTCATCGGCGGGAATGGTGTTGATGTACGGGGTGTTGGCCGCGTAGGGCGTGTCGATGCCGTGCATCCGGGCGGCTTCGATCAGCGCGCCAATCAGATGCCGCGCTTTATCGGCGCCTTCAAAGGCGACGACGGATTCTAAGGCGTCGAGCCATTCTCGGGTTTCGGCAGGATCCTGATCTTGATATGCGCTCACGCGGTAACTCCTCAAAAACGGGGCTGAAACGGGCGTATCAGCCAAAAAAATCGGGGCTGCCCGAAGGCGACGAAATAGGCACTCATCGTAGACACGCCGTGCCTGAATCGATGGATGACACCGCCCAGTGGCCAGCGCGCAGCGCGCCGGACACAAACGCCTGCATTATGCGGAAAATTTGTCGGGTTGTCCTGACTGTTGCCCTGACCATCGCCCTGACTGCTGCCTTGGCCGTCGCCTTGGCGCCGGTGGCGAGGTCGTGCGGATGACTGCCAATGGATGAGCACTCGCCCACCGTCTCCCGCCAAGGGCGATGGAGTCAATCCGGGGCGGTTTAGCGTTTCAAGCTGCCCAACAATGAGCGCACCAGTTGGCGGCCAATTTGGCTGCCAATGCTGCGGGCGGCGCTGGAGATGAAGGCTTCGAGCGGGCTTTGGCGCGTGCGTGCCGCCGGGGTGGCGCGGGCGGGGGCTTCGTCCTCCAGCACGGCCTTGGCTTGGGCGCTGGCGGCTTCAGCTTCTTGACGGGCTTTGAGGGCTTCGAAGGCGGATTCGCGGTCGATGACTGTATCGAAGCGACCGCGATAGCGCGACCGCTGCAAAATGGCGGTGCGTTCGGCGTCGGTCAGTGGTCCAATCCGACTGAGCGGTGGGCGCAGCAGGGCGCGTTCGACCGGTTTGGGCATGCCTTTGATGTCGAGGCAGGAGATCAGCGCTTCGCCAACGCCCAGCTCGGTGATGGCGGCTTCGACATCGACGGCGGCATTGCTGCGGAAGGTTTGCGCGGCGGCGCGTACCGCCTTTTGATCGCGCGGGGTGAAGGCGCGCAGGGCATGCTGCACGCGGTTGCCGAGCTGCCCCAACACCGTTTCGGGTAAATCCAGCGGGTTTTGGGTGACGAAGTACACGCCGACGCCCTTGGAACGCACCAGCCGCACGACTTGCTCGATTTTGTCGATCAGCGGCTTCGGTGCGTCGTTGAACAGCAGATGCGCTTCATCGAAAAACAGCACGAACTTAGGCGCGGGCAGGTCGCCGACTTCCGGCATTTTTTCGAACAATTCCGACAGCAGCCACAGCAGTAAGGCGGCGTAGACCTTCGGCCCTTCGCGGTAGAGGCGGTCGGCGGCGAGCACATGAATCATGCCTGCGCCGGTATCTGATTGAATCAGCAGATCATCGAGCGTGAGGGCGGGTTCGCCAAATAGCTGTTCGGCGCCTTGTGCTTTGAAGGCCGTGACGGAGCGGATGATCGAACCCAGGGTGGCGCTGGCAATGCGGCCATAGTCGGCTTGATAGCGGTCGCCGGCTTCGTCCAAATGGCGCAGCAAGGCTTCAAAATCTTTGAAATCCAACAGCAATAAGCCTTGATCGTCGGCGATTTGGAAGGCCAGCGTCAGCACATGCTCTTGCAGTTCGTTCAACCCCAGCAAACGGGCGAGTACCACCGGCCCCATTTCGCTGAGGGTGAGCCGGAACGGATGGCCCTTTTCACCATACACATCCCAAAAAATGACGGGGTTGGCGGCGAAGGGCAGTGGTTCCAGCCCCATTTTTTGCGCGCGTTCGCTGAGCTTGGGGTTGCTGGTGCCGGCGGCGGCAATGCCTGATAAATCGCCTTTAATGTCGGCGACGAACACCGGGGTGCCCAGTCGGGCGAATTGTTCAGCCATGACTTGTAGGGTCACGGTTTTGCCGGTGCCGGTCGCGCCCGCAATCAAGCCGTGGCGGTTAATCATTTTGGGAAACACGGTGGCGGGCTGGGCGCCCATGCCGAGTAAGAGTTCGTTTGTGTCGCTCATTTGGCTCTAACCTGATGATTTTATATTGATTGAAAATGCCCTTGTTCTTTGGTGGTCGAGGACGGGACGGGGGTAATCGCTTTATCCATTGGTTTTTCACCCCCACCCCAACCCTCCCCCCTCAAGGGGGAGGGGGTAAAAACTCCATCACGCCCACCCCCACCCCACACTTCAAGGGGGCGGGGGTAAAGACTCCATCACGCCCACCTCAACCCCACACTTCAAGGGGGTGGGGGTAAAGACTCCATCACGCCCCCCAACCCGTCCAGGGTCGCGGAGCCGCGCGACCCGCTTTACCTCCTCGGGGAACGAGGGGGAGTTCGAGGAGCGCGTGGGTTTAGCCTTTGGGTCCCAGCAGCATCCAAAGCACCAAGCCGAGGATGGGCATAAACAGGATTAAAAGAATCCACAGGGTTTTTACGCCCGCCCCGGCATTGCTCTGCACGACGCGAACAATCGCCCAAATATCGAGCGCCAGAATGATGAGGCCGAATAGACCCGTGACTTTAATAGAAAGCATT
>DYMR01000080.1:0-7084 GCA_020721485.1 Halothiobacillus neapolitanus
GCGTTTTGCGGCATGAATTGGCTGAAGAAGGACATGGGGCGGCCGACGGCTTGGTTCATTTGTCCGACATCTTGCCGTAGGTAGAGGATGGATTGGTTCATGGCGGCCATGGTTTGGGTCACTTGGGCGAGGTTGGCGGCCAGTGCGTTGGTGTCGCCGCGCATTTGGCTCATTTCGTTGGCGACGGTGGTGAATGACTGGTTCATGGTGTTGAGGTTGTTGTTCACGGCCTCGGTCATGGTGGTCATGTTGTTGGCGATGGTGGCGACGCTGTCATCGAGGTGGGCGACGCTTTGGGTGAGGTTGTAGACGAGGTAGAACCCGTATCCGGCGAGGATGAGGAAGGCGATCATGCCGACCCAGACGGTGAGGCGTAGGGTGCGAAATTCTGCGCCGGTGCGCGGGGTTTGGGTGTCGGTGGGTGTTTCGTGAGACACAGGGGGTTCCTTTTTTTGGTACAGGGTTTGTTGCCGGGTGGGTTGCAATGGGTGTTGTGTTCGGCTGAGTTGGACTGAGTTGAGAAATGCCCGGCGGGTAAAAACGGCGCGCTGGCGCCGTCGTGCGGGGTGAATGGCGGGGGGTTAGACGGCGTCTTTCGCCCAAGCAAAGCCATCGACGCGCTTGCCGAAGAATGGCCAAACCCACATTTGCCAGAGGCTGACGACCCACATGAAGCTGGCTGCGAGCGAGTAGCCGATGCCGCCGATGAGGGTGAGGTAGGCGAATTGCCAGTAGAACTTGGTCAGCCACCAGGAGGCGATGTCCATCGCCAGAAAGAGGAACGGGAAGAAGATGACGACGGCTTTGAGCCAGCGCGGCACGCCGGTGGCAAAGCTGAAGACGAGTCCGGCGAAGAAGAAGATGAAGGAGATGCCGAACAGGTGGATGTGCGATAGCCGTGTTAAATCTTTGAACGAGGCGCCTTCATCGACTTTAGCCAGCGCGGCGACGGCGGCGTAGTTTTTGAAGTTGGGGATGTTCGGCAGCACGCTGTGACATTTGGTGCAGTACTGGTCGAACACGGCTTGGTAATGCG
Organism: Halothiobacillus neapolitanus; assembly: GCA_020721485.1. Classification (GTDB taxonomy): domain Bacteria; phylum Pseudomonadota; class Gammaproteobacteria; order Halothiobacillales; family Halothiobacillaceae; genus Halothiobacillus; species Halothiobacillus neapolitanus_B. The sequence continues at coordinate 1,037 of DYMR01000080.1, forward strand.
GTGCCCAGTCCTTTTCTGGCGCGCCTTCGCGCACCCATTTGATGATGTCGGTACGCACGGGGGCGGGCGCCATGGGTTTCATTTGGCCATTGAGCATGGCTTCGATTTTGCTGCCGCTGCGGTTGCCGTAGTAGCTGTAGATGATGTCGTTGACGGAAAGCCCCGGTTTGCCATCGGCCATGCCGTGGGTGAGCATGATTTGTGCCCCGGCCATCAGTAGACCCAATCCGGCGGCCATAAAATAGCCGGTGAAGAGGGCTTTAACGGGAAGGGGTAGGCGCGAGAGGTTCAGCCACCCTAGGATGTCTTGTGGGCTATCTTGAGTTGTCATTGTGATGCTCCTGTGCCGATGTGATTTGGGCGCACTGAGTAACCTACTGTGCTGTTCGATCGCTGTGTCGCGTGCTCGCTCTCGCCTCGCCTATCTATCTGATATGTCTCGTTGTTCACTGTGCGGCTCCTTGTGCTTGAACATGCTCGTGACGGTTTTCAGAGTCGCCCATTCATCAGTCATAAAATTGGGTAAATCCTGCGCGGTGGTATGAAGCCCCGCGCGCAGGAAATGGCGGCTTTGCGCCGCCGATCAGGGGTTTTGCCTTGGCTTATTTTCCTGATTAATTTTCCGGGCTTATTTTCAGGGCTTATTTCTTCTCGCCGGCTTTGTGTTCATCCGCTTTGGCGGCGGGTTTGCCTGCTTCTGCCGGTGCCGCAGGGGCGACCATGGGTGCCGGTGCGGGGGCATAGCCGTAGCCATAGCCGTAGGGTGCGGGTACCGGCATTGGCGGCATGGGCATCGGCATTGGCATTGGCATGGGGTAAGTGGGGTAGGCTGGGTAGCCGTAGCCTGCCGGCGGTGCGGGGTAGGCAGGCGCCGGATACGCGGGCGGGGCATAGCCCTGCGCCGGTGCCGGGTAGTTTTGTGCCGGTGCTTGTTGGGGGTAGGCCGGTTGCGGGTAGCCATAGCCGTAGCCCGGATAGGGTTGTCCGTAGCCTTGACCATACCCTTGGCCATACCCTTGGCCATAGCCTTGGTTATACCCTTGGAATTGCGGGTTGGCGTTGCCGCGACCTTGGAAGTTCATCGAGAACCCGCCGGAGGCGTCGCCGCTGCCTTGACCTTGGCCGTTGCCGTAGCCGTTGCCATTGCCGCCGTTGTTGAAGAAGGGCATTTCGAAGGCTTGGGCGCTGGTGGCGGCGGCAAGACCGGTGCCGAGGGCGGCGGCAAGCAGGGTGGCTTTTATCAAGGTGGCATTCATCAGTGTGGCTTTCATCTTGAGTTCCTCAAGTTTTGGCGTTGGAAGTTTTCCCACTTCGTCACGCCGGTGGCCGGTTGGCCGATTGAGCTGCCCTCATCCTGAGCGCAGCAGAAGGGTTAACTTGTTGAATTCAAAATGCCCTATGCAACGGGGTCGAATTCAACGGAGCCGAATTCAACCGGCCGAGGGCGGCGGCTGCGGTTGGGGTTTGGCGGGTAGCTCCGGTTCTTCGGGCAGAATCGAGACGCAATGGGCACACAGCGCCTTGCGTGCGGTGATGCAGCCGAGCGGGATGACGACAAGGGTGAGCAGGGTGGACACGACCACGCCAAACAGCAGGGAAATCGCCATGCCTTGGAAGATCGGGTCGGTCAAAATCACCGAGGAGCCGAGCACCAGCGCCAGCGCGGTAATCAGGATGGGGCGGGTGCGGCTTTGGCAGGCGCGCACCATCGCGATTTCGACCGGCACGCCGAGGGCAACTTGGGCGCGGGAAAAATCGACCAGCAAGATCGAGTTGCGCACGATGATGCCGGCCAGCGCGATGAAGCCGATCATCGAGGTGGCGGTGAAGTCGGCGTGCATCAGCCAGTGGCCGGGGATGATGCCGATTAGGGTGAGCGGAATGGGCGCCATGACGATGCCGGGAATCACGAAGTTGCGGAATTCCCAGACAATCAGCCCGTAGATCAAAATCAGCGCCACGCCGAAGGCAATGCCCATGTCGCGGAAAGTTTGCCAAGTCACCGTCCACTCGCCGCCCCAGCGGAAGCCGACCTGTTCGGTGGTGTGTTGCGGCACGGAAAAATACTGGCCGCTGGCGGGCGTGGCTTTCGCGCTGTTCAGCCAATCATCGACCTGAAACATGCCGTAGATTGGCGCGGCGAAGGCGCCGACGGCTTCGCCGGTCACATACTGCACGGGGCGCATGTCTTTGCGATAAATCGGCTGATCGGCGGGTTTGTCGATGAATTGGCCAACCGCGCCCAGGGTGATGTTGGTGCCATCGGCCAACACCTTGACCGGCATGCCGTATAGGGCTTCGGGGTTGAGTTTGTGCCGTTCGGCGGTGCGCATCACGATGGGCAGCGGCTGGGTGGTGGCGAGCGGGCGCACATCGCCAATGGCTTTGTTGCCGAGCACCAACGCCAAGGCCTGATTGATTTCCGTGACGGAAACGCCCAGCCGGTCGGCTTTTTCACGATTGATGACGAATTGCCAGTTGTTGTGCGCGGCGGCAATGCCACTGCCGACATCGCCAATGTTCGGCGCGGCGTGGAAGGCTTGGAGCAGAGTGTGGGCGTAGGCATCGCGGGCGGCCGCATTCGGGCCGTAAATTTCCGCCACCACGGTTTGCAGCACCGGCGGGCCGGGCGGCATTTCGACGATTTGCAACCGCGCGCCGTAGGGTTTGGCCAGCGGCGCGAGCTCCCGCCGTGCGCGGTCGGCCAGTTCATGGCTGGTGATTTTGCGCGCGTCTTTATCGGTGAGCTGTACTTGAACCTCTGCCTGCCAGGGTTCATGTCGAAGGTAATAATGCCGAACCAAGCCATTGAAATTGAACGGCGCGGCGGTGCCGATGTAGCTTTGGGTGGAAATTACCTCCGGCCATTGGCTGATGTGCTGCGCGACGGCGGTGGCGAGGCTGCCGGTTTGTTCCAAACTCGAACCGGCGGGCAGGTCGATGACCACATCGAATTCGGGTTTGTTGTCGAACGGCAGCATCTTCACATGCACGGCTTTGAAGTAAATCATGCTGCACGAGGCGAAGAACGCGACGACCACGACCAGCAGAAAGCGGTTGCCGCGTTGGCGGTGGTGGTACATGCCGAGCATCACGCGCTCGTAAAATTTGCCGAGCCGTTCGGACTGGCGGTGCTCTTTTTCAGCGGCGCGGTTCAGCACATCCAGTGGCGGCATGAATTTGCGGGTGAGCCACGGGGTGAACACGAACGCGGCGACAATCGAAAACGCCATCGCCACGGTACCGAGCGCGGGAATCGGCTCCATGTACGGCCCCATCATGCCGGTGACAAAGCCCATCGGCAGCAGCGCGGCAATGACGGTGAAGGTGGCGAGAATCGTCGGGTTGCCGACTTCATCGACCGCATCCACGGTTTCGGGAATCGAGGTGTCGCTGTGCAGCAGCCAGCGGCGGTAGATGTTCTCGACCACCACGATGGCGTCATCCACCAAAATCCCGATTGAGAAAATCAGCGCGAACAGGCTGACGCGGTTGATCGAATAGCCGAGCAACCAGGCGGCGAACACGGTGAATAAAATCACCACCGGAATGATGGCCAACACCACCACGGCTGCGCGCCAGCCCAAGGTGAACCACACCAGTACCGTGACGGCGAGCGTGGCGACGAACAGTTTGAAAATCAGCTCGTTGACTTTGGCATTGGCGGTTTTGCCGTAATCGCGGGTGACGGCGATGTGCACTTCTTGCGGAATTTGCGTTTGCTGCAATTCTTTAACTTTCGCCAGAATCGCATCGGCCACGGCGACGCCATTGGTGCCCGCTTTTTTCGCCACGGCAATCGTGACGGCGGCCTCGCCCGGTTGACTGGCCCCACTGCCCGCGCCTGAGGCGTGCCCGCTGGCCGCGCCGGGGGTATACACCACCGCGCTGTGCCGTTCGCCCGCGCCGTAGTGCAGGGTGGCAATGTCGCGCACATACACCGGCTTGCCGGCGAAGCTGCCGACCATCACATCGCCAACCGCTTCGGGCGAGGCGAGCTGGCTGCCGCTGTAGATCAAGTGGCGGTGATCGCCGACCGTGGTTTGCCCGACGGCGCGTTCCTCGTTTGCCGCTTCAATCGCGGCGGCGACTTGCTGCGGCGCGAGGTGAAAACCCGCCAGCCGTTCCGGGCTTAAATCAATCTGCACGGCTTCGGTTCGGCCATGCACCACAAAGCTGGTGCTGACGCCGGGAATTTCGTGCAGCTTGGAAATGACCTCCGAACCCAGCAGATTCAGCGCGGCATCGTCCACCGTTTTGGAATGCAGGGTGAGCGTGACAATCGGCACATCGTTGATGCCTTTGGAGCGGATCAGCGGCCAGGTCGCGCCGGGCGGCATTTTGTCGATGTTCGATTGAATGCGGTCGTAAATTTTGACCAGCGACGGCTCGGTCTGCTCGCCCACATTAAAGCGCACGGTGACGAGCGAATGCCCATCGGTGGAAGTCGAATACACATGCTTGACGCCGGACACCTCGCGCATGATGCGCTCCAGCGGTTCCGTGACCAGCCGTTCCACTTCCCGTGCCGAGGCACCGGGCAACCCGACGGCAATATCGACCATCGGCACGGAAATTTGCGGGTCTTCCTCACGCGGGGTTTGAATCAGCCCGATAATTCCCGCGCCAATCGCCGCCAAAAACAGCAGCAGCGTGATCGGGTTTTGAATGAAGGCTTCGGCCATACGGCCGGCCAAACCGCGTTTGCCCTGCGCGGGCTGCGCGGCGCTCATGGTTGCACCCGCACGATGTCGCCGGCGACTAAGCCCGCACTAATCACCACCTGGCCGTTCGGCAGTTTTTCCGCCACGCGCACAATGCGGCTGGCGACTTGGCCATCGCCGGTCACTACCTGCACCATCGGTAACGCACTGCCGCGCAACAGGGCGGCGGCGGGAATCACCACCGGGCGCGCACCCATCGCACCGGCATTGCCCACGGGGCTGCGCGGCAACAGCAGCTCCACATATTCGCCCAGCCGCAAGCCATTGCCGGGCGGTAAATCCAGCTTGATGCGCTGCGTGTGGGTGCGGGCATCGACCGCCGGGGCGATTTCGCCCACCGGCGCAGAAATCAGCAGCCCACCGCTGGTTTTCAGCGTGAACGGCTGGCCGGGCGCAATGCCCTGCGCCAGCTCGACCGGAATATCGAACTCGGCCCGCAGCCGGCTGACATAAGCAATCTGAACCAGCGGTTGCCCCGCCTGCACCACCTCGCCCGCTTCGACCATGCGTTGGGTCACAATGCCATCCATCGGCGCGGTGATGGCACCGTAGGCCACTTGCGCTTGCAATGCGCGGTCTTCCGCCTGCAACTGATCGATGCGTGCCCGCGCTTGATTGATGCGATCAACCCGCGCCAGCCAGGCATCGACACCGCCGCCGCCCGGCGCGCCGAACATCGAACCCATCATCGCGCCCATCATGCCGCCCATGGCGCCGGCTGGGCTGCCCAGCGCACCGGGGCTATAGATGTCGTAATCGAGTGTGCTGCGTGCCGCGCGAAGCTGCGCCTCAACCCCCTGAATTTGCTGGCGCAACACATCATCATCCAGCGCCGCAATCGGCTGATTGAATTGCAGCGGCATCCCCTCGCGCACATACAGCGCCGTGATGCGCCCGCCGCGCTGCGCAGACACGGTGACACTGCGATAGGGGATGACCGTGCCGCCAATCGACACCGCGTTCAGCTCCGCCCCTGCCGGCTGCACCAACACCACCGACGGTTCGCCTTGCGCGAAGCTGGGGCTGGCGAGTCCTGCGGCCAGCAAACCCAGGCATAAGGCGGTGACAACGGGGCAGTATTTTCGGGGGGCGGGTGGGGCGGAATATAAGTGCTTCATTAAATGCTCTCGTAAATTCAACGGCTTGAATGAGCATTAAATTGGCAGGGGTTAATTCCCTGTAAAATTATAATGTGCTTATATAGCTAAAATTTATCTTATTACCCGTAGAATTTATGTGTAAATGGTCAGATGGGTCATTTTTAAGCATAATAAAATCAATGTGTTGTAATGTTTGAATGTTAGGATTTACTAAAATAATTCTG
>DYMR01000080.1:7184-8499 GCA_020721485.1 Halothiobacillus neapolitanus
CACTGGAGCCGCCATGCACGCGAACAGGTTCAGCAGGGTTTTTCGAGCGGCCTTGATGGCGTTGTTTGCGCCCTTGGCCTTGCTCGGTTGCGCCACGCCCACGCCTTTGGTGATGCCGTCTGAGCCGGTGTATCCCGCGCTGCCCTCGGCGGGGTTGTCTGCCGGTTCGGTGTTGTCTTCGCAGGCAGTGGCCGAGCGAGTGGGCGCGGATAACCCGGCGATTCAAGTCGCGCGGGCGCAGTTGCAGGTGTCGATGGCGCATTCTGCGGTCGCCGCTGCGCTGCCCGATCCTTCCTTGAGTTTCGCGCTCGATCATCCGGTGAGTGCGGGGGATTTTGTCAATGCGCTGAATCAATCGGTGGCGATGGATTTATCGGCGTTAATCACGCGCGGCGCGCGGTTGGATGCGGCACAGGCGGCGGTCACGGCGCAGCGTTTGCAACTCAGTTGGTTGGTGTTGCAAAAGCAAACCGAGGCCAGCGCCTTGCTGTTGCAACTGTGGGCGGCGGATGCGGAGCAGCAGGTGTTGGCGGCGCAGCGGGGTGCGTTACAGCACTCTGCGCAAGACACGGCGGCGGCGGTGCAGCATGGTTGGTTGACGCAGACGGCAGCCCTGGCCGTTGCGTCGAACCGTGTGGCCATCGAGCGGCAACAACTGGCGCTCGCCGCGCAACAGGCACAGTGGCATGCCGCGTTGAATGGTTTGATGAATCTGCCGCCGGATACGCCGTGGCGTTTGCCCACGCAGCAACAGCCGGTGGTGTCGGTGCCGCCCGCTGCGGTGCTGAATCAACGGCTGGCGCAATTGGCCGATCACCGGGCGGATTTGCTCGCGCTGCGGGCGGGGGTGATGCAGGCGGAGGCGAACTATCGCGTGGCGATTTTGCAGCAGTTTCCGGGGGTCACTTTGGGCGGCGGCACGGCGAATGACACCAGTAATGTGCACACCGTCGGGTTTTCGCTGGGTTTGACCCTACCGATATTTGGCTCGGCGCAGGCGCGGGTTTCGGCCGCACAAGCCAGCCGTGCCGCGCTGGAAGTGGCCTTGCAGGCGCGCATCAATCAAGCCGTGGCGGAAGTGGCCGCCGCACGGGCGCAGCGCCAGGCGTTCACCCAGCGCCTGGCGTTATTGCGTGCACAGCAGCCGATGTTTGCGCAGGCGCAAACCGCGCAAGCCGATGCGCTGGCGGTGGGCTATGTGACCTATGCGGCGTATTTGGCTGCGCGGACGCAGGGGTTTGATACCGAGCGGGCGGTGCTGCGCGCCGAAGGTGAGCAGGCGGCGGCTGAACTGGGGTTGCTGAGTGTGCTGGGG
>DYMR01000081.1:0-6193 GCA_020721485.1 Halothiobacillus neapolitanus
GCGTATGCAAACGCGCCTCGGCCTCATCCCACACCACGCTTTGCGGGCCATCGAGCACTTCGCCGGACACTTCTTCGCCACGATACGCCGGCAGGCAGTGCATGAACAAGGCATCTGGCGCGGCCTGCGCCATCAGCGCCGCATCGATCCGGTAACCGGAAAAATCCCGCAGACGCCGTTCGCGCTCTTCCTCCTGGCCCATGCTCGCCCACACATCCGTGACCAGCAAATCCGCGCCCCGCGCGGCTTCTGCCGCCGTCGGCACCAAACGCACGCGATCCCCCGCTGCCGCCACAATGTCCGCCCTCGGCGCATAGCCGGGCGGTGTTGCAATAAACAATTCAAAATCAAATACTTGCGCCGCGTTGATGTAGGTGTGGCACATGTTGAAGCCATCGCCAATCCACGCCACCCGCTTGCCGCGAATCGAACCCCGATGCTGCTCGTAGGTAAAAATATCGGCCAGCAACTGGCAGGGATGATTCAAATCGGTCAAGGCATTGATGACGGGAACCCGCGAATGCGCGGCAAAGCGCTCGACCATCTCGTGGTCTTTCGCCCGAATCATCACGGCATCGACCATTCGGGACATGACCCGCGCCGAATCTTCCACCGGCTCACCGCGACCCAGCTGGGTATCGCGCGGCGCCAGAAAAATCGCGGTGCCGCCCAACTGCGCCATGCCGGCTTCGAACGACAACCGTGTGCGGGTCGAGGCTTTTTCAAAGATCATCGCCAACACGCGCTGTTGCAAGGTTTGCGGTCGCACACCGCGCGCGTATTCACGGCGGAGCACTTCCGCCCGCTGAAGGATCCGCCGATATTCGGCCTCAGAAAAATCCAGCAAACTCAAAAAATGACGGGTCATTGTGTTATCTCTCAGGTATTCCGAGCGGCGATGATTGCGCTGCCCGGTGGCCAGCCGTCCTGCTCGCCCCGCCGGTTTACGCCATGCGCCAACCGGCATTTCGCCCTCAATCCGTGATTTGCGTTTCGTTTTCGGCCAGCCAATCGACGATCAGTGCCGCCAGCCGGGCGACCAATTCGTCCGCCTCGGCATCGGTAAAAATCAATGGCGGCAACAATCGAATCACGGAACCGGCGGTCACATTAATCAACAAGCCCGCATCCAGCGCGCGCCGCACCAGCTCGCCGCAAGGACGATCCAGCACCACGCCGATCAACAACCCTTGCCCACGAATCGTTTGCACGGCGGCCACTTCGGCCAATGCGGTGGACAGCCCCGTGCGAATGCGTGCGCCCAGAGCCGCCGCCCGCGCGACCAGACCATCGCGCTCAATGACATCCAACACGGTATGCGCCACCCGGCACACCAGCGGATTGCCACCAAAAGTGGAGCCGTGGTTCCCCGGTGCGAATAACTGCGCGGCTTTGCCGGCGGCCAGACACGCGCCAATCGGCACGCCATTGCCCAAACCTTTGGCCAAACTCATCACATCCGGCAGCAAGCCTGGCTCATGCTGAAAACCGAACCACTGACCGGTGCGGCCAATGCCGGTTTGCACCTCATCGAGCATCATCAGCCAGTCGAACTGATCGCACAGCGCACGCACGCCGCGCAAATACCCTTCCGGCGCGGGGCGCACGCCGCCCTCGCCTTGCACGGGCTCGACCAGCACGGCCACGATGTCCGACTGGGTTTCGGCCAAGGCGCGCAAGGCGGCCAAATCGCCATACGGCGCGCGCAGGAAGCCGCCCACCAGCGGCTCAAACCCTTTTTGAATCGCCGCGTTGCCGGTGGCGGCCAGCGTGGCCATCGTGCGGCCATGAAAACTGGTTTCCATGACAATGATCTTCGGCTCTGCAATGCCCTTTTGCCGCGCAAACAGGCGGGCGAGCTTGATCGACGCCTCGTTCGCCGCCGCCCCGGAATTACCGAAGAACACCGAACCCATGCCGGAAATGGCCGCCAGCCGATCCGCCAGCTTGGCCTGCCACGGAATGCCATACACATTCGAAGTGTGAATCAGCGTGCCCGCCTGCGCGCAGATCGCTGCGGTGATGTCGGGGTGCGCATGCCCCAGACCCGTCACCGCGATCCCGCTCAAGGCATCGAGATACACCCGACCGGCGTCATCCCACAGACGAGCGCCTTCACCGCGTACGAACGAAACCGGCTGACGGTTATAAGTGGGCATGAGGTGAGAAGTGGCAGTGCTCATAGCATCTCTCTCGTCAGAATCTCAACAGAAGAATCGGCGGACAAACCGACATAAACCAAAATAAAAACGCCCAAACAAACAAGGAGCCCAAACGCCCCTTGATTGAAACATACGAACCCATGATGCAGCCCGCGCGCATAGTAGGGATGAGGCTTCAGTGAAACCCACCGAATGATCCAAGTGGATGGATCACCCCCACCCCAGCCCTCCTCAAGGGGGAGGGTGCGCCGCGACAAATCAGAGTGCTCTTAAGCGCCCGCAGGCGCACATGAATTTAAGTCTACCACATCTGGCAGAGCGCCCGTGGCGGCGGTTTACAGGCGGAACTGATTGATTTTAGCCTGCAAACCTTCGGCCAACCGCGCCAGTTCTTCGGAGGCGATGCGGGTTTGCCCCGCCCCCTCGGCGGATTGCTCGCTGATCGAGGAGATTTTCTGCACATTGCGATTCATCTCTTCCGTGACCGCGCTTTGTTCCTCGGCGGCGCTGGCGATTTGGAAGTTCAGATCGTTAATGGTTTGCACGGAACGGGTGATGTCGCCCAGCGAATGCTCGGTTTCCGACATCGCATCAATGCTCGCCGCGACCTGATGTTTGCCTTGCTGCATGGCTGCAACCGCTTCTTCGGCGCCGCGTTGCAGGCGTTCGATCATCTGGCGAATTTCCTCGGTCGAACCTTGGGTGCGCGACGCCAGCGACCGCACCTCTTCAGCCACCACCGCAAAACCGCGACCATGCTCACCCGCGCGGGCGGCCTCAATCGCCGCATTCAGCGCCAGCAGGTTGGTTTGCTCCGCAATCGCGCGGATGACATCCAGCACTTTGCCGATCTCGCGCGATTCCCCTTCCAGCGCGGTGATGGCCTTCGCGACATCCTCAACATTGCTCGCCAGTTGGTTGATGGTGGCGACCGACCGGTGAACCACCTGCTGCCCGCCCTCCGCCGAGGCATTCGCATCACTCGCTGCGCGCGAGGCATCGGCGGCATTGCGGGCAATATCTTGCACCGTGGCGCTCATTTCGTTCATCGCCGCCGCCACCATTTCGGTTTCTTGCTGCTGCTGACGCACGCCCTGATCGGTTTGGCTGGACACGGCAGAAGTTTCCTCGGCAGCAGCGGCCAGTTGCACCGACGCCGCGCCGATGGATTTGAGCGTGCCACGCAAGGATTCGCGCGCTTTATCGAGGTTATCGACAATCACCGAAATTTCATCGCGGGTGTCGCTGCGGGCGGGCTGATCGAACACGCCCTGCGCCAAACGCTTCGCCAAGGTATCCGCCGTGTGCAGGCCTTTACCTACCTCGCGAATCACCCACACGGAAATGAAGAAAATCACCGCGATGGTTACCACCAGCAAAATCAGATAAACCCAATTATCGCGCTGCACATCGGCGCGGCTGCTGGCGTTTTCACTGGCAAGATTTTGCGCCAAATCCGTTTGATACGCCGTGGCCGCAGCAGAAAATTGGCGCATGTTGGCGACCATTTGCTGAACCAAATGCGTGCGGGCGCCATCGTAATCGCCTGCTTTGATCGAAGTCACCACGCTGACAATATCCTGATCCACCAAGACTTTTTCCGCAGACAGCAATGCGGCTTTAGCCAGATTGGTTTCTGGCTTGCGATGCTGCACCGCCGCCAATTTTTGATTGGCTTCGGCCAGATGCGTCAAATCTTCCTGAATCAGGTTCAGGTGCATATCCACCCCATGATCCATGTGCAGCTTCACCGCATCGCCTTTCGGGTCGTGCTGCAAAGCGAACTGCAACTGAATCATGATGCGGTTCATGTCCCGAATGGACTGCCCGGCCGCAATCAGCGGCAATACGCGCAGGTTGTAATTGCGCTCCGCCCGATCTTGCGCCGAATTCTCGTGATACAGGCCATAAAAGCCGAGAAACAGCATCATGACGATGGCAATGGCAGACAACAGAATCAGCTTGGCTTTGATGGTCATCGCGGCGTCCTTCTAAAATTTCGGGCGGAACGGAGTATGCCAGAGGCGACATGCTCGGTGTATCGACCCCGCGCCAAGAATCTTGAGGCACGCGACCAATAGAGAAATCCAAGCCCGAGAAATTCAGACCCGAGAAATTCAGACCCGAGAAATTCAGACCCGAGAAATTCAGACATGAAAAAACCCGGCACGACGCCGGGTGTTTGATTCATCCCCGCCCCGCTCAAACCCGAACGGTGGCGTGAACCCGCGTGCGGGAATTATTCCGATTTAGAGCGGAACGAATCGTGGCACTTTTTGCAGCTGCCGGCGGTGTCTTTGAATTTCGGCCCAATTTGCGCCATATCGCCCGTTTTAGCGGCAGCCACGAGGTCGGCAGAGGCTTTTTGGAACGCGGCCACATCATCTTTGAACTTGGCCGGCTCGCTCCACACGGCATCTTTGGCATTGGTGTCACCCGCCAGAGAATCAGAGCCTTTCGGGAAGCCATCCAGCGTCAACATGCTCATGGTGTGCACGGTCGAGGCCATTTTTTCGAACTGAGCTTTGTCGAACGGCATTTCTTTTTTGACCATCGCGGCCATCATTTTGAAATTGTAGCCAGTCACTTCCATCATGGATTTGCGGTATTTGATGGCGTCGGACATCGCATCGGCACTTGCCAGGCTGCCCGCCGCTACCGCCATCCCCAACACCACACCCAGAGCCATCTTGATCGAACGCATTGTGTTTCTCCTTCTCCCGACGAGGGAATTTACTCAAACAACAGCCACACAGCTTTGTCTCAACAGCGCAGAATTGCGTGCCGCCGAGACTCGCAGCAGTTCGTTAAAATATAGTGAATCGCTCAAGATTGCAAAGCAAGCAAAGCTAACAATCGCTTTGCCCGAAGGGCTGCGGCCCGCCGCACGAACCGAATCCGGCGCCGCCCGCCGGTCGATACTGTTAAACTGGTTCACTTCCCTCGCTAAAAAAGCCCCAGAGCACCTGAATGATTCGCCGCTTTGCCACTGCCACGCCCTCTTTGGGGGCGGATGTCTGGATCGACCCAACCGCCGTAGTCATTGGCGCCGTGCGCCTTGGCGAAGGGGTGTCGATTTGGCCGGGGGCGGTGCTGCGGGGCGATGTCAACCACATCGAGATCGGCGCGGACACTAACTTGCAAGATGGCGTGATCGTGCATGTGAACCAAATCAGTGCCAAACGCCCCGCCGGTTCGCCCTGCCGCGTGGGCGCGCGCGTCACCGTCGGGCACCGCGCGACGCTGCACGCCTGCACCATCGGCAACGAGGTGTTGGTCGGCATTGGCGCCATCGTGCTGGACGATGTGGTGGTGGAAGATCAGGTGCTGATCGGCGCGGGCAGCGTGGTCGCCCCCGGCAAACGGCTGGAATCCGGCTTTTTGTATCTCGGCGCCCCGGCGCGCAAAGTGCGCCCGCTCACCGACGAAGAACGCGCCTACTTCGCGCAATCCGCCCGCTTCTACCGCCAGCTCGCCGCCGAACATCGGCAAAGCGACCCCTACGATACCTAACGCCCTGCCATGAACGCCCTCAAAACCAGCCCCGCGCACGAGGACTACCTCAAAGCCTTGTTCAAGCTGGCGGAATTGACGCCCGATGAACCGGTCAGTTCTTCCGCCGTGGCCGAACGGCTGAACATCGCGCAGGCATCGGCCACCGCCATGCTCAAACGGCTGGGGCAGGAAGGTTTGGTGCGCTACGAACGCTATCAGGGCGCGACACTCACCCCAGCGGGCGCGGCGATTGCGGTGGACATGATCCGGCGGCATCGCATCATCGAAACCTTCCTCGTGCGGGATCTCGCCGTGCCGCTGGATGAGGTGGATGCCGAGGCCGAGGTGCTCGAACACGCGTTCTCCAGCGCCCTGATTGATCGACTGTGGCAACACCTCGGCCAGCCGGAATTCGACCCCCACGGCGCGCCGATTCCCGCGCCCGATCAGGCACCCATCGAACGACGCGATTTAATCGCCGTGACCGCCCTCGCGCTGGACGAACGCGCGCGCATCGTGCGGCTCGCCGCACAAAA
>DYMR01000081.1:6293-8482 GCA_020721485.1 Halothiobacillus neapolitanus
GCCGTTAGCCGCGCAAAGCTTAAAATCAACCACTTACTGCCTTCCGCGCCAAAATTCACCAACACACGGGTATTCGGCCCGCTGCCCTCATGGTCAATGAGCGTGCCTTCACCGAATTTCGCATGCAGCACCCGTTGTCCCACCCGCCAGCCCCCATCGGCCTCCGCCGGGCGCGCGGGCAAGCCCGACGGAGCGCGCCAAGATGCGGCCTTAGAACCCGCCTTAGGGCGAACTTCAGAAATCAGCGCCGCCGGTAATTCACCCAAAAAGCGCGACGGCACGGCGAACAGTTGCCGACCGTGCAATCGGCGGGATTCGGCGCTGCTCAGCGTGAGCTGCGCGCGCGCGCGCGTCATGCCGACATAGCACAGCCGCCGCTCCTCCTCCAACCGACCCGGCTCATCCAGCGACATTTGGTGCGGAAACAAGCCCTCCTCCATCCCCACCAAGAAAACCTGCTGAAATTCCAAGCCTTTAGCCGCATGCAAAGTCATTAACTGCACGCAATCTTCCCAAGCATCGGCCTGCGCATCGCCCGCATCCAAACTGGTTTGGCTCAAAAAGGCGGCGAGGGCTTCCACGCCTTCGGCAGCGGCGGACGCATCAAACACGAACGCGCGTGCCGCAGAAATCAGCTCGTCCAAGTTTTCCAATCGTGCCTCGGCGCGCTCCCGATCCCGGTCGTTTTGATGCAGTGCGCGCAGGCCGCTGCGTTCGATCACTTGCTCGACTTGCGCGCCCAAAGACTGCCCCGCGCCCGCCTCCGCCTGTGCGTCGATCAAATCCAGAAAGCCACCCAAGGCCGACGCCGCACGCGGCGGCAACGCGTTGGTTTGCACCATCTGCCGCGCGGCACGCCACAACGACACCCCCAGCGATTTCGCCGCATTGCGCAATTGCTGAAGCGATTTTTCGCCCAATCCACGCGCGGGCGTGTTCACCACCCGTTCGAACGCCGCATCGTCATCCCGATGATTCACCAGCCGCAAATAGGCCAGCGCGTCCCGAATTTCCGCCCGATCAAAAAAGCGCAACCCGCCGTACACGCGGTACGGCAGCCCCGCCGCAATCAGCGCTTCTTCGATCACCCGCGACTGCGCATTGGCGCGGTACAGCACCGCGCATTCGCGCCGATCCAAACCATCGGCCACCGCCTGCGTGATTTGCTGCACCACGAAATGCGCTTCATCCAGCTCATTGAAGGCCAAGTAATAGCGCAGCGGCGCGCCCCGCTCGCCCGCCGTCCACAGATTCTTCCCGAGCCGCCCCTGATTGCGGGCGATGACCGCGTTGGCCGCATCCAAAATCGTCGCGGTGGAACGATAATTCTGCTCCAGCCGCACCAAATGCGTGTGCGGAAAATCCCGCGCAAAATGCTGAATATGTTCGATTTTCGCCCCGCGCCAACCGTAAATCGACTGATCGTCATCGCCCACCGCGAAAATCCCGTTATCCGCGCCAATCAGCAAGCGCATCCAGGCATATTGCAGGCTGTTGGTGTCCTGAAACTCATCAATCAACACCTGCCGAAACCGGCGCTGATAATGCGCCCGCAGGGTGTCGTGATCGCGCAGCAACTCGGTCGCGCGCAGCAACAATTCCGTGAAATCCACCAAGCCGCCGCGCTGGCACAACGCCTCATACGCACGATAAATGCCGAGCACCGCATCGTCATGGCCATCCTGTCGCGCCTCCGCGCGCGGCGCCACATGCGCCGCCCGCAAGCCCTGCTCCTTCCAATGATTAATCAAACCCGCGACCATTTTCGGCGGCCAACGGGTGTCATCCAAATTGGCTTCCCGCAACAGCCGCTTCACCAAGCGCAGTTGGTCATCGCTATCTAAAATTTGAAACGCGGGCGGCAGCTTCGCTTCCTGATAATGCAAGCGCAGCAGGCGGTTCGACAGGCTATGAAAGGTGCCGACCCACAACGAAGCAATGCCTCGCCCCAGCTCATCGGCGGGCAATAAATCCGCCAACCGCGCGCGCATCTCGCCCGCCGCCTTATTGGTGAACGACACCGCCAACAACGACTGCGGTGACACCCCCTGCTCGGCGCACAACCAGGCCATGCGGTGCGTGAGCACCCGAGTTTTGCCGGAACCGGCACCGGCCAGCACCAGCGTAGCCAACGAAGGGCTGGTCACGGCATCGCGCTGGGCATCATTGAGGGGGGAGAGAATGGAATC
>DYMR01000082.1:0-3418 GCA_020721485.1 Halothiobacillus neapolitanus
TGCTTGATCTTCGGGCAAGCCATCCTTGGCTTGCTCTAACAGGCTGTTGAAACCATTTTTCAACAGCCTGCTAAAAGCTTCACCAACCGAAGGAGTGTGCACGATGGCCAAAAGCGAACCGAAAAAGAAAGCGGCGCCCGCTGCGCCGGTAGATACCATCCAAATCGGCATCAGCGCGGCGGATCGGCAAACCATCGCAGCGGGTTTGAGCCAGCTGCTGGCCGATTCCTACACGCTGTTTTTGATGACGCACAATTTCCATTGGAATGTGACCGGGCCGCAGTTCAACAGCCTGCACACCATGTTCGAAACCCAGTACACCGAGCTGTTCACCGCCGTCGATGAAGTGGCCGAACGCATTCGCTCGCTCGGCGTTGCGGCGCCCGGTTCGTTCAAGCAATTTCAGGCCTTGGGTTCCATCGACATTCCCGAAGGTAGCCGCACGGCCAACGAAATGATTGCCGATCTCGTGAAAGGGCAGGAGGCGGTGGTGCGCACTGCACGCAGCGTATTCCCCGCCGCCGAAGCCGCCAACGATCAGCCGACCCTCGATTTGTTGACCCGGCGCATGGAACTGCACGAGAAAAACGCTTGGATGCTGCGCGTGTTGTTGGCGTAATTCGGCGCAGTCAAACCCATCATTTTTTGCCGATCACCCTGCGCCCGGTGCGCGGGGTTTTTTATGCGCTCTATTTTGAGAGGAAAGGGCATGCGGGTTGTCATTTGCCCAGACAGTTTCAAAGGCAGTTTGACGGCAGACGAAGCTGCCGAAGCGATGGCAGCCGGGGTGCTGCGGGCGTGGCCAGCGGCGGACTGCGTGTGCCTGCCGATGGCCGATGGCGGGGAGGGCACTGCCGCGATTGTCTGCCGTGCCTGGGGCGGGCAGTGGCGCCGCACGCGGGTGACTTCGCCCCGTGGTGCGCCGGTCTTGGCTGGTTGGGGCTGGGATCCGATGCACCAGCGCGCGGTGGTGGAAGTGGCCTCGGCCTGCGGTTTGCCGCTCACGCCAGTGGCAGAGCGAAACCCTTGGCAGATGGATACGCAAGGCGTGGGGCAACTGCTTCAGGCCGTGCTGGCGCAGGGTGACACGCTGGGTGTCAATCAGGGTGCGCGGTCGATTTGGGTCGGGCTGGGCGGCAGCGGCACCAACGATGCGGGCGCCGGTATGTTGCATGCGCTCGGTGCGCGTTTTTTGGATGCGGCAGGCCGCCCATTGCCGCCCACGCCGGCAGGTTTGTCCAGCGCCGTGGCGATGGATGGTTCTGGCCTGCCCGCTGAATTATCTGCAATTGAATGGCAGATTCTGACCGATGTGGATGCGTATTTGACTGGCTCACGAGGCGCATCGCGTCTTTTTGGCCCGCAAAAAGGGGTTGCGCGGGCGGAGCTGGACGCTTGGGATGCGCGGTTGGCGCAGCTCGCTCATCTCATGGCGCCTTCGGCCACCGCGACGCCTGGGGATGGCGCGGCCGGTGGCATGGGCTTCGCATTTCGCACGGTGTTGGGCGGCACACTGACTTCGGGTAGTGAGCGAGTGGGGGCGGCGCTGGGCGTGCCGGAAGCCATCGCATCCGCCGATTGGGTGATGACCGGCGAGGGGCGATTCGATGCGACTTCGTTGCAGGGAAAAGTCGTGGGTACGGTGCAGCGCTGGGCGCTGGCGGCTGGGAAACCGTTGTGGATTCTGGCCGGTCAACAGGCCGGTCAGCAGGCTGAGCAACTGGTTGAGCATCAGGCTGAGCATCTGGCTGAGCAACTGGCCATGCCGACCCATGGTACCGTGCGCGTCGCCTCCCTTGTGCCGGACCTGATGACGGAGGTCGAGGCATTGGCTGCGCCCGCGCAGGGGTTGGCAGAGTTGGCGTATCGACTGTGCCGAACTTTTGGCCGCTGACCGCTCAGATTTTTTAACTAATCAGAATTTTAACGGGTCAGCTTTTTAACGGGTCAGATTTTTAACTGGCGACCGGATGATACTCATACGCATCGACCCGTGCCGGCGGGAAGTTGCGCCACACAATTCGCCATTCGCGGTTGCGGAACGGGGCGTCAATCGGCAGTTTGCGGTCATGCAGGTGATAGGTGAACTGAATGAAGCGCGTACCGGGATGGGCAATGGAACGAATTTGCGCCCCGATTTGCGTCACCGTGTGCGCGGGCATGCTGCGCAACGGCAGGCTAGACACAATCGCGCGGATGGGTTCATCGGGGTTGCCAATCAGATGGCGCAAATGGCAAGCGTCACCGTGAATGACTTGAACTTCAGGGAACCGCCGTTTGAGGTGGTCGGCAAAGGATTGGGTGCGTTCCACCAAAATCAAATCGCTGGGCGAGACGCCGCGATGGAGCAGGGCGGCGGTCATGGGGCCGCTGCCGGGGCCGAGTTCGATGACTTTGCCTTCGCCCGGCGGAACCAGGGCAGCCATTTGCGCGGCTAAGTGGCGGGAACTGGGGCAGATGGCGCCGGTGTGGCGCGGGTTTTTAACGAATTCACGGGCGAAATGCAGCAATGTTTGCGGAAAACTCATGTAAAAATAACCTCATGCTGCCCGCGTGGACGAGGCGCCCGACATTGGGCGACCCTCGGCATCCTACGGGGTGCAGCCGTATCGTGGGGAATAAAGTGTGATGAAAAAATTTAATGAATACCTGTGCCGGCTCTATGGATGTGGGGGTGAATACCGCTCATCTCAAGCCCCCGCGTGCGTTGGAGCGCGGGCTTTTGCAATCGTTCACCTTGAGGCGCGTGCATCATGGATTTAACCCATCATGCGCTCACCGTGTTCATGGCATTTTTCGCCATTATGAATCCGATTGCGAATTCGGTTATTTTTCTCAGCTTAACGGCGAATATGGGTATTCGCAGCACTCGGCGCGTGGCGTGGCGGGCTTTACGGATGGCGTTTGCGATTGTGCTGGTGTTTGCGCTGTTCGGTTCCATGCTGTTTTCTTTGTTCGGCATTACGCTGGCCGCGCTGCGCATTGCGGGCGGTATTTTGATTGCCTTGGTGGGGTTTCGCATGCTGCATGGCGAACATTCGCGGGTGTCGCATCCCAGTACGGTCACGCTGCCCGAGGACGAGTCGGAGAGCGAGGCGCGCAGTAACGATATTGCGATCACGCCCTTGGCTATTCCCGTGTTATCTGGCCCCGGCACCATCGCGACGACGATGAGTTATGCGCCCAGCGGTCAGTGGCTGCAAACTGGCATCACCATCACCATGTTTTTGCTGATTTGTGTGATTACCTATTTCGCCTTTATCTTTTCCGAGCAAATTCTGGCGCGAATCGGCCGTGATGGGCTGGCCGTTATTACTCGGCTGATGGGGTTGATTCTGGCGGTCATTGGGGTGCAGATGTTGTTGATGGGCGTGCAGGAGTCGGGTGTTTTTGCTGTGGCGGCGGTGCACGGCGTTCA
>DYMR01000082.1:3518-7193 GCA_020721485.1 Halothiobacillus neapolitanus
GATTTCGTTGGCTGATTTACACCGGCGCAGGTAGCGCGAGTTTGAGCTTTTTCAGCGCGGCAGTTTCAATTTGGCGCACGCGCTCGGCGGAGACTTGATATTCCGCCGCGAGGGTTTGCAGGGTGGCTTTCGGCTCATGCAGCCAACGGCGTTCCAGAATATCGCGGCTGCGGGCATCCAGGCTGGATAGCGCGGTGGTCATCGCGTGGATGCGATCATCTTCATCCCGTTGAGCGGTGATGTCTTCGGCAGATACCTGATTCGGATCCATCAGCATTTGCGCGTAGGAAGGACCATCCTGCTCGCCGTCGTGGTCGTAGGCGGGGGCATCCAGTGCCACATCTTGGCTGTACAGCCGCGATTCCATGGTGACCACTTCCCGTTCCGGTACATTCAATTCGGCTGCAATGGCGCGCGTTTCCTCGGCGGTCAGCCAGCCGAGAGAAGTTTTCATCGTGCGCATTTTGAAAAACAACTTGCGCTGCGCTTTGGTGGTGGCGATTTTGACGATGCGCCAATTTTTCAGAATGTATTCGTGAATCTCCGCCCGAATCCAATGCACGGCGAAGGTGACGAGCCGGACTTTTTGCTCCGGTTCAAAGCGTTTAACGGCCTTCATGAGGCCGATATTGCCTTCTTGAATGAGGTCGGACAGCGGTAGGCCATAGCCCCGATAACCGCGCGCGATGTGCACCACGAAGCGTAGGTGCGCCATGATGAGCTTTTGCGCGGCTTCGATATTGCCTTGCGCTTTCAGCTCGGTGGCGAGGTGCATTTCTTCTTCCGCCGTTAACAGCGGAATGCGGCGCACCTCAGCCAAATATTGCTGCAACGAATCCCCGACCACCGGCAGGCTGCGGGGTGCGATTGATTGTTGGGCGATCGTCATGGGGTTGGGTTCCTCAGTTCAATATGGGCAAAATTTGATTGGTCAAATTTGATCGATCAAATTCAACCGGTCGATAGTAGCACGCGAATTGGATAACAATCGACGCGGCAAGTTTCATACTTGCACGCTGCGGCGCAAAAAATTCTGCCCGATCAGTTGCGCGCTGAGCCAGCCAAGCCCCAGCCCGGTGGCGCCCAGAATCAGGACGAGCGAGGCGGGCGTCATCAGCGAGAGGGTGGTGCCGTACTCATGGGCGATGGCGTTGATGGGCGCCGTCAGCATGGTGAGCAAAACATTGATGAGCCCACCGGCGATGAACCCGCCGAACAGCCCCATGACCGCTCCGTCGTACAGCAGTGGGCGCAGCATGTAGCGGCGGGTGGCGCCGATCAGTGCCATCAGCAGTAATTCCTGCCGGCGAGCTTCGAGCTCAAGCCGCAGGGTGTTGCCGACCACAAATAAAACGGTCAGGCCGAACAAGGCAAGCAGCCAGCTACTTAATTCATTGAAAAAGCTTGAGATTTTTCTCAAGCGCTCAATCCATTGCCCGCCGGTGGCGATGCTTTCAACTTGTGGATTTTGTTGAATTTGATTTTGCAGTTCGAGATAGGCTTGCGCGTTGTTTGCGCGGGCTTGCACGACGATGACCGGCGGCAGCGGGTTGTTCGCGCGGGTATCGAGCGTCGAGATGTTCAGCCGTTCCGCGAGTTGCTTCAACCCTTGTTCGGGCGTGATGAGCTGGCTGTGTTCGATCAGCGGAAACTGTTTGAGCCACTGGGTGAAGGTGTGCACTGAATCCGGCGGCGTGCCGGGTTTCAGATAGATATTCATTTGCCCTTGTTCAGCGGCAAATACGCCGCCCAAGTCTTTCATTTGACTGGCGAGCGTCATTAAAAAGCCCGGCAGCGCCAACACCACGGCAATGGCGAAAATCGTTGCCCAGGTGCCGAGCGGGCGGCGCACCAGCCGCCACAGGCTGCTGCGCAGGCAGTGCTGGTGATGGCTTTGCCATGCGCCCAAGGCGGATTGGCGGCGGGTGGATTTATTGGGGGCGGTGGACTGTGCCATGGTCAATACGCCTCTTCAATGCGGGCGATTTGCCCTTCGTGCAGCACGATTCGGGGGACGGCAAAGGTTTTGAGCAGGTGCAGATCGTGGCTGGCAATCAGCACGGTCACGCCGATGGCATGAAAATCGGCGAATTGGTTGAACACTTCTCGGGAAAGTTCGGGGTCGAGATTGCCGGTGGGTTCATCGGCCAGCAAGATTTTCGGGCGATTGACCAGCGCCCGCGCGATGTTGACGCGCTGCTGCTCACCGCCGGAAAGCTCGATGCTGCGCGCCCGTTGGCGGTGCAATAGCCCGACTTTATCCAGCGCGGCTTCGACGCGGCGGCGGATGAGCGCTGGGTCATAACCGGTGACTTGCAACGGCAGGGCGACATTATTGAAAACGGTTTGATCGAGCAGCAGATGGTGGTCTTGAAACACCACGCCGATTTGGCGCCGCAGTTTGGGGTATTGATGTGGCCGCATGCGCTTGAGATCGTGCCCGCCCACGCGCACGGTGCCGGAAGTGGGCTGGTCGAGTGCGGGAATCAGCCGCAGCAGGGTGGATTTTCCCGAACCAGAATGCCCGGTCAGGAACACCATGCGGCCTTCGGGAATGTGAAAACTCACATTTTGCAGGCCGAAATGACCATTGGTGAAGCGGCGGCTCACGCCCTCGAACTTAATCATGGGGTTTCCCGATCCAGCAGACTATCGACATACGCCACCGGGTCGAAGGGGCGCAAATCATCCAGCGCTTCGCCCACGCCGATGAACTCGATCGGGAGCTGCAAGGCATCGGCAATGGCAAACACGATGCCGCCTTTCGCGGTGCCATCGAGCTTGGTGACCACCAACCCGGTGACGCCGACGGTCTGATGAAATTGTCGTGCCTGATTGAGCGCGTTCTGGCCGATGCTCGCATCCAGTACCAGCAGCACCTCGTGCGGTGCACCCGGTTCGGCTTTGTCGAGCACGCGGGTGAGCTTTTTCAGCTCGTCCATCAGCCCGCCTTGGGTGTGCAAACGCCCCGCCGTATCGGCAATCAGCACCTCCGTACCGCGCGCGCGCGCGGCCTGCACCGCGTCGAACAAGACGGAGGCGGCATCGCCTCGGCTGGGTTCGCCGATCACCGGAATGTCGTTGCGTGCGCCCCATGCGATGAGTTGCTCGACCGCCGCCGCGCGGAAGGTATCGCCGGCGGCCAGCATGACTTTCTGCCCGCTGTGCTGAAACCAATGCGCCAGTTTACCGATGGTGGTGGTTTTGCCCGCGCCGTTGATGCCGCACATCAAAATGACATGGGGACGATGGCGTAGGGGCGGGCGCGGGCGCTGCACGCCCTGCAAGCGCGCAATCATCAGTTCCCGCAGTTTTTCAAATAAGGCGTCCGCATCATTGATTTGTTTGCGGGAAATGTGTCGTTCGAGTTCTTGAATGAGCGCGCGGGTGGTGGTTTGCCCGACATCCGCCAGAATCAAGCGGGTTTCGATTTCTTCCAGAATCTCGGCGTCGAGCGCCTTTTTGCCCAGAAATAAATCCCCGAGCCCTTCGGTGAAGCTCTGGCGGGAACGACTGAGTTGCTGCCAAAATCGGGATTTCGGCTTCTCTTGAACCGGCGCGGAAAGCACGGCCGGTAGGTCAGCGGGTTCCGGCTCAGTCGCTGGACTGGGCGGAACATCCGGCACCACCTGTTCTGACAGGATGGCCTGCGGCACCACCTGTTCTGACAGGATG
>DYMR01000082.1:7293-8440 GCA_020721485.1 Halothiobacillus neapolitanus
CGGCACCACCTGTTCTGACAGGATGGCCTGCGGCACCACCTGTTCTGACAGGATGGCCTGCGGCACCACCTGTTCTGACAGGATGGCCTGCGGCACATCCGGCGTCGGCGCAGGTTCATTTAAGGGGGCGGCGATGGCTTCAGGGCGCTGCTCTGGCTCGGTCGGCGCTTTTTTTCGGCGTAAAAATCCAAACATCCGATGGCTTGCCTTGATAATTTGCAGGAGTGACCGCAGGCAAAATGCCGGGCGGGCAGCGGATAAAGTTCCGCCGTATTTTATCATGGGGCGATGGCGACTGTGCCGGGTGGGCTGACGATTGAAACGAATGAACGCTGAAAATGACGAACAGGACGAGGCGCGGGACGAATCTACATTTCGAGCCAAGCGGCGAACGGATAGTGGAGGAAAAAAATCGCATTCGCCCAGGGCGGAACGCCTTGAAAAACCGTCACGCGCAGGTTCGAGTGCAAGGAGCCGCGGAGCGAACAACGAGACATATCCGCTAGATAGGCGAGGCGTGAGCGAGCACGCGACACAGCAATCGGACAGCACAGTAGGTTTTTCAAGGTGCGTGGCAGTGCCTGGTCGTCAACAAGTCCGAATCACCGGCGGCGCATGGCGCTCGCGGCGGTTGAGTTTTCCCGCCATGCCGGGGTTGCGTCCCACGCCGGATCGTGTCCGCGAAACCCTGTTCAATTGGCTGGGGCAGGATTTGACCGGCTGGCAAGTGCTGGATTTATTCGCCGGAAGCGGCGTGCTCGGTTTTGAGGCGTTGTCGCGCGGGGCGGCGTGGTTGGGCAGTGTCGAGCAAGCCGCCAAAACGGCAGGGCAGTTGCGTGCCTCGGCGCAGTCGCTGGGGGTGTCGCCCGATGCGTGGCAGTTATGGCAGCGGGATGCCTTGGTTTGGCTCGATCAAGCCGCCACGGCGCTGGCGGGGCGGAAAATTCAGTTGGTGTTGCTGGATCCGCCGTTCGCTCAACCCGCGCTGTTTGACGGGGCGTTGGCGCGGTTGCAGGCGGCTGAATGGCTGGCCGACGCGGCGTGGGTGTATGGCGAGTGCGCCGCACAGATGAGCCTGCCGAGTCTGCTCGGCTGGACGCTGCATCGGTCGGGGCGGGTGGGTGAAAGCCAGTTCGCGCTGTGGCGA
>DYMR01000083.1:0-2795 GCA_020721485.1 Halothiobacillus neapolitanus
TTCTGCGCGGCGGGAGCCGCCATCGCCGAACCGGCTGCCACCGTAGCCGTCAAGGTCGCGGCCAAAGCGCCGCCCGTGAACACAGACAATGAACGAGTTTTCATCACACCCCTCCAAAAAACACCGATGAATCAGGCATCAACCGGCAGAACCCTCTGCCAGACGCGGAGCATAGCAGACGGCTTCCGTCCGCCTCATGACTGCCTCACGACCGCATCGCCTGCCAGCCGCCCGACCACACCACCGGCCCCTGCGGTTTGCTGCCGATGGGGGCGTTCATCGGTTCTAAGCTGATCGCCAGCGCGGTGCCGCCCATGTTGCCGTGCCACAGAACGGGCTGAACCATCATTTTTTCGCCCGCATCCATCGGCAACGAGCCCACGGCGATGGTCTGCCCTTCGGGGGTCGCCAGCCACAATACCGGCTTTCTGCCCGGAATCACGGCGCAGTCGCGCAGGGCTTTAATCTCCAGTTGTCGATCGCGGAAATTCGCCATCACTTCCCAAGTCGGCGTGTCATTTTTCGCCAGCGCCAGCATGGCGCTATGGCCGGGGCGCATCGGCGCCTGGGTCGGCACGACCACGGCCACCAGCGCCGCCAGCCCGATGATGGCGACAAACGCCGCCACCAAGCGCCAGCGTTGTTCCACTTTCGACAGGGTCGGCACGGTCATCGCAGGCACTTGCCGCTCAATGCGCGACCACAACCAACCGGGCGGCTGGCGCTCGGCGGTTTGTTGCAGCAACGAATCGGCCACCGCCAACGACCAAGCAGTCGCTTCCCGTCGGGCGGCGCGCTGCTGCCGGATGCGCGCTTCGACGGCGCGATCCATCCCCGCATCCAGCAAACCGAGGACATATTCCGCCGTGTCCGTCGGCTCCAACGGCGCCACCATAGGCGCAACAAACGGCGTGTTCATGGCGTAACCCCCAAGCCCAGGCAGGTTTTCAGTTCGGCCAATGCCCGCCGAACCCAGCTTTTAACGGTGTTGATGGAGAGCGACAGCTCATCGGCAATTTCTTGATAGGTTTGGCCAAACCAAAACGCATGCTGCACGGCCTGCCGAGGTTCGGCGCGCAGTTGATGCAGGCAACGATCCAGCGCCCCCGCGTCCAACAATTGCCAATCCTGTTCCGGCTGCCCCCGGCGACTCGGCTCCGCATCGTCCGGGATTTCTGCCTGCATCAAAAAATCCGCCCAATCCGGCGCGGTCAACTCGCGGTCGAACCGACGCAGCAGGCTAATCGCACGGTGGTGGGCAATCGCCGCCAACCAAGTCATGGGGCGCGCCCGCTCGGGATCAAAGCGGCTGGCCTGCTGCCACACCGCCAAAAACACATCCTGAACGCATTCCTGCGCCCGGCCCTCTTCATGCAAAATCCGCAACGACAGGCCATACAAACGCCCCGCCGTGGCCTGATATAAAGCGGAAAACGCCGCATGGTCGCCCTGCGCGGTGGCGGAAATCCACCGGGCGAGCGAGGCATCCCGATCAGTCGCCTGCGCGCTGAGTTCCTCGGATTCGGAAGATCGCGGGGGTTGTTTCATTCAAGGCTCCTGTCTGTTTCATTCCTTCTATACGCCCGCCACGGGATTTTGGGTGCATCGCGCGCGGCATCTGCGTTGAGTGTGCCCGAACCGCCGAGGACAAATCCCACAGATTCCGCACGGTTTCCCCCTGCGTTTTCATTCGGCGGTTTCATCCGGCCCTCTGAGCACCGCCTTATGTTTGTTACACTATTGCGCCTACGCCCCCCCCATTTCTCGACCTCCGCGCAGGCACCTCCGCATGATCGAATTTTTGCAAACTTATCTGGATGCACTCGTATTCGGCGTCCTCGGGCTGATGAGCTTCGTGCTCGTGTGGCTCTCGGTCGAACGCTGGCTGTTTTATCGCCGCATTGAATTGGCACGCTTTGCCGATGCGGAAGATTTACACATCGCGCTCACCCACCACCTGACGGCGCTGTCTTCGATTGGCGCGAACGCCCCCTATGTCGGGCTGCTCGGCACCGTACTGGGGATTCTGATTACTTTTTATCAACTCGGCCAAGGCGGGCATCTGGCCGCCAGCACCATCATGCTCGGCTTGGCGCTCGCGCTCAAAGCCACCGCGCTGGGGCTGGTGGTCGCCATTCCCGCCATATTGATTTACAACGGATTTTTGCGCCGCATCGAAGTGCTGACCGCCCGTTGGCGCCAGCAGCATCGGGCGCAGCACCCGGCGGAGTAAGCCATGAAGCGCTTTGACACCATCAATGTGCTGCCCTTCATCGACATCATGCTGGTGTTGCTCGCCATTGTGCTGACAACCGCCACCTTCATCGCCCAAGGCGATCTGCCGATTACCCTGCCCACCGCGCCCCATGCCACACCCGCACAGGGCAGTCCCGCCCTCACCCTCTCGATCAACCCAGCGGGCGCTCTGTTTCTGAACAACCAGCCCATCACCCGCGACGCCTTAGACGCCCAACTCGCCCCGCTGCCGCCCAGCACGCCGGTGGTGCTCCAGGTGGATAAAGACACGCCCTTTGGGGATTTTGTGGCCGTGGTCGATCTGCTCAAAGCGCGGCATTTGGATCAACTCAGCATCCGCACCCTAAGCGGATCATGAGCGGATCATGAGGCGGTTCGCCCCCGGCCGGACTGGGTTTGTCGTCTCGCTGCTGCTGCACGGCGGCGGGCTTGTGGCCGTACTTTTCGCCCTGCACGCGCCACATCCGGCGGCCAAACCACCCGCCGAAGTGCCGGTGTCCTTAGCGATGTTCGCGCCGCCCCCCGCTGCATCTGCGCCG
>DYMR01000083.1:2895-6628 GCA_020721485.1 Halothiobacillus neapolitanus
GCCCTGATTGCGGCGATTGCCGAGAAAAAGTTCTACCCGCCGCTGGCGCAGCGCCTGGGTCAAGAGGGGATGATTACGGTGGCGCTCACGGTCGAGGCCGATGGTCGCTTCAGCGACATTCATTTAGTCGGCGCCGACGAATCGGCACTGCTCGGTCGCGGGGCGTTGGAGGCGGTCGAAGCCTTGGGGCACTTCCGCCCGCTGCCCGCCGCGCTCGGGCTTCAGCGGATGCCGGTGCAAGTCACGCTGGTTTACAAACTGCGCTGATCGGCCGCTTTTTTCGGAGTGCAACGCGCCGGATCGGGCGTCGCGCTGCACGATTGCGCCAACTCGATCCCCTGATCCAAATAAAACGGGTAGAAATCCGGCACGGTGACGCCCCGCAGCGCCTCACCCACCGCCTGCCCCTCGGGGTCGAAAAATAGCACCACCGGCACCAAGCGCACACCCAGGCGATTCGCGAAGTGCATCGGCCCTTCCTTGTGGCCAGCGCGGTCGATCAAATCCGTGTTGCCATCAATCTCGATCCGCCGAATCAAGAGCTTACCGCGATACTGCGGGTCTTTTTCGAGTGGCGCGATGAAGTCGCTATCCACCAACTGGCAATAACCGCAGTAGCTGGCGTGCACGAACAACAGCATCGGAATTTTTTCTGCGCGCATCACCGCCAAATCCGCCGGGATATTCGTCAATTCGGCAGCGAACGGCACGGATTCCGCCGCCCGAACCGAACCCGCCGCCAGCAGCCACACCGCCAGCCCAATCCCCGCGCACCGCGCAACCCAAGCCATTTTCTGCATCGTCATCGCGTCTTTTCCCCCAAACCCGCCCATCTTCCGCTGGATTTTAGCAAGCCCTGCGGCGTCTCCTTCGGTAACATATCCCCGTTTCGCCACGCCCATGGCCGCTTCTGGAGATTGTGCATGACCACCCCCCACTCGCTTCGCATTGCCACGCGGGAAAGCCCACTTGCCCTCTGGCAGAGCGAGTTCGTTGCCGAAGAACTGCGGCGACTGCACCCCGGCTTGACCGTCAGCTTAGTCGGCATGACCACGCAGGGCGACCAGTTGCTGGATAGCCCGCTGTCTAAAATCGGCGGCAAGGGGCTGTTTGTCAAGGAACTGGAGGCCGCTTTGATCGAAGGCCGCGCGGACATTGCCGTGCATTCGATGAAGGATGTGCCGATGCACTTACCGCCGGGGCTGATGCTCGGTGCGATTCTGGAAGGGCACGATCCGCACGATGCCCTGGTCTCGAACGACTACGCGCAACTGGCCGATTTACCCGCCGGCGCGAGCGTCGGCACCTCCAGCCTGCGGCGGGAAACCCAGCTCCGCGCGCGCTTCCCGAAACTGCACATCAAAATGCTGCGCGGCAACATTCAATCGCGCATCGCCAAGCTGGATCGCGGCGAGTACGACGCCATCATCCTCGCGGCAGCGGGCTTGAAACGCATGGGGCTGGATCACCGCATTCGCGCCATTTTGTCTGCCGAAGACTCTCTGCCTGCCGTCGGACAAGGCGCGCTGGGCATCGAAATCCGCACGGAAGACCCGCTCGTCAGCGCCCTGATCGCGCCGCTCAAACACCCGCCGACCGAACTGCGGGTGCGTGCCGAACGCGCCTTCAACACCCGGCTCAATGGCGGCTGCCAAGTGCCGATCGGCGGGCACGCGGTGCTGCTCGACGGCGGGCGGATGTGGCTGCGCGGGCTGGTGGGTCGGCCCGATGGGTCGCAGATGCTGCTCGATGAACTCACCGGCTCCGCCCTCGATGGCGAAGCCTTGGGCGTCGCGCTGGCCGAACGACTGTTGGCCGCCGGTGCCGGACAAATTCTGGCGGAAGTCGGGATTCATGCCGCCCCGCTCTGAGGCTGCCCCCGCCTTCTGCTGCGTGCTGACCCGCCCGGCGGACAGTCACCCCGTCCTTCGGCAGCAACTTCAGCGGTTACTGCCCCGCGTGCCGATCCTCAACACGCCATTACTGAATTTTGTCGCTGGCGATTCCGCAGCGGCGCAGGCCGAATTGGCGCGTTGCGCCGAAGGCGATTGGCTGATTTTCGTCAGCCCGCGCGCGGTGGAATTCACGGCGGCGCTGTGGCCGCTCGACCGCTGGCCCACCGCCCGTTTCGCCTGCATCGGTCAAGCCACGGCGGACGCACTCCGGCGACTCCGCCCGAATGCCCAGCCCGTCGTGCCCGACACCACCGCCGATTCTGAAGGCTTGCTCGCCGCGCTGACCCCGCAAGATTTTGCCGGCGCGCGGGTGTGGCTATTGCGCGGGCAAGAGGGGCGCGAACGGCTGCCCGAACAACTCCGCGCCTGGGGCGCCACCGTCACCCCGGTCGCCGTGTATCAACGCCATTGCCGCCCCGTGGCCGACTGGCCCAGCGCGCCGGCGCTGTGGGTGCTCACGGCACCGGCAGCGGTACAGTGTTTGGCGGCGGCCATCCGCCAGCAAACCGAATCGGAAGCCGCGCGGCTGTTACACTCCCCCCTCGTACTCATTAACGCCCGCACGGCCCACTTGGCGCAGCAGTTGGGCTTCACCGGCGCGATGACCTTAAGCCACGCGCCGGACGACGCGGCCTTGGCCGAAGCCTGCCAGCAGGCCGCGCAGATTTTCACCCCACCGCAGACATGACCTCATCCGGTTATGCCCCAGCAGGAGTCGGCAGCATGAGCCAGAACCCCGAAGCAGACACCCCCACCGATGCGCGCGACGATTCCACCCTGCCGCCGGAACCGGAGCGCCGCGCCTATACCTACTGGCTGCTGACCCTGTTCGTGGTGTTCACCGGCTCGCTGGTGAGCGTGAGTTGGTACGGCTGGATGCTGTTCCAAACCAACAACTCGCGCATCAACAACCTGGTGGAGGCGCAACAACACAACCAAGCGCGCTTGCAGTCGCTGCAACAAACCGATCACGATGAACTGGCGGCACTGCGGGCGCAGCTCGATCAACGCCTGACCGCCGTGCAAAGCGGTTTGACCGACATCCAGCAGCACGATCAAACCCTGTCGCAACAAACCGAACAGCGGCTGCATGCGGTCGAACACAGCCTCGCCCGTCTGCAAGACCAGCTCGGGCGCGGCGCGCTGGCGTGGCAGGTGCAAGAAATCACCGATCTGCTCAATCGCGCCCAAGAACAATTGAGCATTGCCCGCAACCCCACCGGCACCCGCGCCGCCCTGCTCTTGGCCGATCAACACCTGGCCGCGCTCGCCCGCCCCGAAGTGCTGCCCGTGCGCGCGGCCATCAGCGATGCGCTACAAGGGCTGCAACGCGCCGAAGCGTTCGATGCCGTCGGCATGAGCCTCAGCCTGCGCCGTGCGGTGGATTCCGTCTCCGAGTGGCCGCTCAAAGGGCAAACCCCGGCCGCGACCGCCGCCGAACCTACCCCCGCATCCCCGACCTTAGCCGCCGAGGCGCCGTGGTATATCCGCTGGCCGCAGGCGCTATGGCAACCGGTGGCGGATTGGGTCAGTCAACAATTCGTCGTCACGCGCGATGGCGCACCGGCCAGCCAAGGGGCGCGGCAGGTGCGCGATCAAGAAATGCGCCTGTGGCTCACCGGCCTGCGCGAAGCGCTGATGGCGCGCGATGATCGCAGCATCCTCGCCGCCACCGCGCAAGCCACCGATTGGCTCGACGCGCACTACGACACCCACGCGCCCGCCGTGGCCGCCGTTCAAGCCCATCTGCGCCGCGTGGCGGACTTCTACCAAGCCCG
>DYMR01000083.1:6728-8365 GCA_020721485.1 Halothiobacillus neapolitanus
CCCGGAGGCGCAGCCATGAAACGCCTGTTGCTGGTGATTTTCGGCCTCATCCTCGCCGGGGTGGCCGCACTGTACTTCCTGCGCGATCCCGGTACCGCCGACATCGCCCTGCTGGGCTGGCAACTCCACACCACCGCGCTCGGCTTCCTCGCCTTGGTGTTGGGGTTGATGGTCGTGCTGGCCGTGGTGTGGCGCCTGTTGGCCACCCTGCTGCGCCTGCCCGCCTTTTTCCGCGCCCGCAGTGCCCGCGCCCGCCAAAAACAGGCCGATGATGCGCTACTGCGTGCGTTTGCCGAATCCGCTCGGGGGCGCTTCGACGAAGCGGAATCGCTCGCCATGGCGCATCACGATGCCGCCAGCGTCGGCGCGATGCACTTCGTGCTAGCCGCCGATGCCGCGCTCGCCCGAGGCGACACCGCCGCCGCCCTGACTCGGCTCGATCAAGCCCGCGCGGCCTATCCGCGCTTTGCCGACTATTTGGCGCTGCACCTAGCCCAACGGCTGTCCACGACCGGGCAACACGCCACCGCCATCGAACTGCTCCAGCGCCTCCACAGCACGCACGACCGGGACGAAGCCGTGCTGCTCGCCTTAGCCCACGCGCTGTACGCCGGGGAAGACTGGGAAAAGCTCCACTCGCTCATGCCCGCCATTCGTCGCCTGAAAACCGCACGCCTGACCGAACAAACCCTGTGGCAATGGGAACGCGGGCAACTGCTCGGGCGGCTGCCTGCCGTCGCGCGCAGCGGTTCGCTCGATGCCCTGCGCGCCTGGGCGTCCGACATGCCCAAACCGCTCAAAACCGATGAAGGCATTGTGCGGGCGCAGGCCGAAGCCGCCCGCGCCCTCGGCCAACCCGGCGAAGCACGGCAACTGCTGGAACGGGCGCTGGAACACGCCCCCCGCCCCGCCCTGTTGCGCCCATGGCTGGCGCTGACCACCACCGACACCCTCGCCGCCAGCGCCGTGTTGCAGCGCATCGAAACCCAGCATCCCAGCGCCCTCGACGACAACAGCCGCGCACTGGCGCAGGCCACTCTCGCCCTGCACCGCGAGGACTTCGCCGCCGCTGAAGCCGCCCTCGCCCCGGCGCTGCACGACAGCCACGATCCCGCCCTGTTCATCCTGGCGGCAGAATTGGCCGAACGGCAACGGGACAGCGTGCGCGCTGCCGCGATGTACGCTAAAGCCCTCCATCTCACGAGCCCGACCCGGTGAATTACGACCACGCCTACCACGCCGGCAACCACGCCGATGTGTTGAAACATGTCGCGCTGTTGGCGCTGATTCGCGCGCTGGCCCGCAAACCGCAAGGGTTCTTCCTGCTCGACACCCACGCCGGCAGCGGCCTGTACGATCTCAGCGCCGAAGCCGCGCAACGCAGCGGCGAAGCCAGCGCGGGCATCACCGCCCTGCGCCGCCATGCCGAAACCGCACCGCCGCCACCGGCCGTGGCGACCTACCTTGCGGCACTCACGACGGCGGGCGCCGGACAATACCCCGGCTCGCCGCGTCTGGCCGCCGAAGCGCTGCGCCCGGAAGATCGGCTGCTGGCGGTTGAATCCGTCCCCAAAGTCGCTCGAGCGCTCAGCCGCACGCTCGACACTTGCGCCAGCGCCCTACCCGCCCGCCGCTGC
>DYMR01000084.1 GCA_020721485.1 Halothiobacillus neapolitanus
CTTCTTGCATATGAACTGGTATACCAGATAGAGCAAGCCGAATGCCAACTATGGATAATGAAATAAAACCATTAAATAACAATGAGATAGTTTGTTTTATTGGCGAATGATTAATCGTTGGTATGCACTGTATTGATGAGAATCTCTGTCGCCGCTTGGCGTAATTCGGTGCAAATACCGTTGTGAATAGCCACGGGTAAACCGTGCCTGAAAAACCACGAGTTCATCAATCAGTCATGCCGTTTATTTATGATCGCTCGCCATTAACTTCCTGCTTGCACTTATTTAATGCATTAGATTTTTTTGGATGGGTTATTTGGGTGCAAAACGGTGGGAATGATGTCCGGTGCAAAGCGTGTTATCTGTTTTTATTCAATGAGTTGTGATTTTTTCCACTCGGGAATTAAGGTTGGCTTGAGTTTTGCACCGTAAGTAAGCGTGACGCAATTAAACCGGATGAACGGGTATGAGCGATAAAAACCGGCAGGTACAGCGCCCCGCATTTGATGAAATGTATGGCTTTGAGCAAACCATTCGACCGCACTACGCGCAGGTCGCCACGGGGCTGATGGCGCAATCGACCGAAGCCCTTTGGCAGAAGCAGCGCGATGCGGAGCTGATTTTCCGCCGCATGGGCATCACCTTTGCGGTGTATGGCGCGCAGGCCGGGGAGGAGCGGTTAATCCCGTTCGATGTGGTGCCGCGCGTGTTCAGCGCCTCGGAATGGTCGTGGCTGGAGCGCGGACTCAAGCAGCGGGTGCAGGCGCTGAATATGTTTCTGCACGATATTTATCACGGGCAGGAAATCCTCAAAGCCGGCATCGTGCCGCGCGAACAGGTGCTGAATAACAGCATGTTTCGGCCGGAAATGCAGGGCGTGACGCTACCCAATCAGGTGTATGCACAGATTGCGGGCATTGATTTGGTGCGGGTGTCGGAAAACGAATTTTTCGTGCTCGAAGACAACCTGCGCACGCCGTCGGGTGTGAGTTACATGCTGGAAAATCGCAACACCATGATGCGGTTATTCCCGAATTTGTTCACCCAGCACACGGTGCGCCCGGTGCAGCATTACCCGCAGTTGTTGCTGGAAACGCTGCGGGAATCCGCACCGGAGCATGTCGATGACCCGACCATCGTGGTGCTCACCCCTGGCACCTTCAACAGCGCGTATTTCGAGCATGCGTTTTTGGCCAGCCAAATGGGGGTGGAATTGGTTGAAGGGCAGGATTTGTTCGTCAACGATTTCAAGGTCTACATGCGCACCACGCAGGGGCCGCAACAGGTTCATGTGATTTATCGGCGGGTGGATGATGAATTCCTCGACCCGACCGTGTTCCGTAAAGATTCGATGCTGGGCGTGCCCGGCTTGTTTGAAGCCTACCGGCGCGGCCATGTGGTGCTGACCAACGGGGTGGGCACCGGGGTGGCGGATGATAAATCCACCTACCTGTTCGTGCCGGAAATGATCGAATTTTATCTGGGCGAAAAGCCGATTTTGTCGAATGTGCCGACTTGGCGGCTGGATCGACCGGACGATCTGAAATATGTGCTCGACCATCTGCCCGAGCTGGTGGTGAAGGAAGTGCAGGGTTCGGGCGGCTACGGCATGTTGGTGGGCCCCACCAGCAGCAAGGGCGAGATTGAAGCCTTCCGCGCCCGCATCCTCAGCGATCCGGCGGGGTTTATCGCGCAGCCGACTTTGTCCCTTTCGACCTGCCCGACGCTGGTTGAAGCCGGCGTTGCGCCGCGCCATGTCGATCTTCGCCCCTTCGTTTTATCGGGCAAACACATTCGTTTGGCGCCGGGCGGCCTCACCCGCGTGGCGCTCACAGAAGGCTCCCTCGTGGTGAATTCATCGCAAGGCGGCGGCACCAAAGACACTTGGGTATTGGAGGACTAAATCATGCTTTCTCGCACAGCCGATCACTTATTCTGGATGGCGCGGTACATCGAGCGCGCCGAAAACACCGCGCGGGTGCTGGATGTGGCGCACCGCACCGCGTTGCTGCCGGATGACACCGACGATGCGGGCGCGCGCCTGTGGTATGCGCCGCTTAATATCTGTGGTGGCGCACCGGGCTACGCCACCAAACATGGCCTGGCGGAAGCCGCGCGGGTCACGCATTACATGGCGCTCGATCCTGAAAATCCCTCCAGCATTTACACCAGCTTGATGCGTGCCCGCGAAAGCGCGCGCGCGGTGCGCGGTGCCATCACCTCGGAAATGTGGGAAGTCATCAACAGCATGTGGCTTGATTTGAAGCGCATGCTGCCGACCATCGACAACCTGCGGCCGGAAGTGTTTTTTGAATGGGTCAAGGAACGCTCGCACCTGTTTCGCGGCGTGACTTTGGGCACCATCCTCAAAGACGATGCTTTGTATTTCATTCGCTTGGGCACCTTTTTGGAGCGCGCAGACAACACCGCCCGCATCCTCGATGTGAAATATCACATCCTGTTGCCGAGCGTGCGGGATGTGGGCGGCGCCGCCGATTATTACCAATGGGGCGCCTTGCTCAATTCGGTGAGCGCGCAGGAGGCGTACCGCAAAACCTACCGCGACAGCATCACGCCGATGCGGGTGGCCGAGTTGCTGATTTTGCGGGGCGACATGCCGCGCTCGTTGCATGCCTGTTTGAACGAAGTCGAAAGCACGCTGGAAGTGATTAATGGCCGCACCGGCCGTGAGGCGCGTCGTTTGGCGGGTGAAATTCATGCCGGGCTGCATTTTGGCCGCATTGAAGACATTTTCGAACACGGGCTGCATGAATATCTGACGGAATTTTTGACCCACACCCAAATGTTGGGGCAGGAAATCCATGATGCCTACTTGGCGGTTCGTGATGACCATGTGCCGCCGGTGCTGCGCCCGCTCGCCTTGGCGAGCTGAGCCAGCCAGAGACTCGTGATTAGGATGTGTTGATTTATGACTTATTGTGTTGCGCTCAAATTAAACGCCGGTCTGGTGTTCGCTTCCGATTCCCGAACCAATGCGGGCGTCGATCAAATCGCCAATTTCAAGAAAATGCGCAGCTTTGTGCATCGTGGCGATCGGTCGATGGTGATTTTGAGTTCCGGCAATCTTTCTGTGACCCAAAGCGCCATCGCCTTGCTCGAACAGCAGGGGCGGCGGGCCGATTTATTGAACATTTGGAATGCGACTTCCATGTACGAAGTGGCCGGCTTGCTTGGCGCTTGCTTGCGGCAAGTCCACACGCAGGATCGTCCGTTCTTGCAGGCCAGCAACATCGACATGGGCGTGAATTTTCTGCTCGGCGGGCAAATCGCCGGGGAAGAACCGCGACTGTTTTTGGTGTACGCCGAGGGCAATTTCATCGAAGCGAGCGAAAACACCCCGTATTTTCAGATTGGCGAAATCAAATACGGCAAGCCAATCATTGATCGGGTGATTCGGCCAGAAACCTCGCTGTCCGATGCGGTGAAATGCGTGCTGGTGTCGTTCGATTCCACCATGCGCAGCAATGTGTCGGTGGGCATGCCGATTGATCTGGCCTGTTATGTCCACGACAGCTTCGCGCTCGATCACCTGCGCCAACTGCCCGAAGGTGATCCGTATTTTTGCTCGATCAGCAGCCAGTGGAGCGATGGCCTGCGCGGCGTGTTTTCCAACCTGCCGGATCCGGAATGGGTGTGTAAAACCCCACGAGCTGAAGATAAGGAGTCGTCGTCATGAGTATTCGCGTCGCCCTGCATCATCAAAGTCACTATGAGTTCGATCAACCCGTCACCCTGTTTCCGCACGAAATTCGCCTGCGTCCGGCGGCGCACAGCCGCACGCCGATTCTGGCGTACTCGCTGAATATCGAACCGACCCCGCACTTCATCAACTGGCAGCAAGATGCCTACGGCAATTTCATCGCGCGGCTGTCGTTCCCCGAGCCTGCCGATTCGATGAAGGTCACGGTCGATCTCGTGGCGGACATGACCGTCATCAACCCCTTCGATTTCTTCGTGGAAGACTGGGCGGAGCACTATCCCTTCGCCTACCCCCTGTCGATGAAGCAGGAATTGGCGCCGTATCTGTTGACTGAAACCCCCAGCCTGCGGTTTGCCGCATGGCTGAAAGCGCTGCGCGCCGAATTGCCGAAAAGCCCGCAAATCAATGATTTTCTGGTGGCCATGAACCAGCGCGTGCAAGGCCATATTGGCTACACCATCCGCTTGGAACCCGGCGTACAAACACCGGAGGAAACGCTCACTCTGTGCACTGGTTCCTGCCGCGACAGCGCCTGGTTACTGGTGCAAACCCTGCGACATCTCGGCATTGCGGCGCGGTTTGTCTCCGGTTATCTCATTCAATTGGTGGCCGATGAAACCCCGCTGGATGGTCCCGCCGGCCCCAGCGCCGATTTCACCGATTTGCATGCCTGGTGTGAAGCCTATATTCCGGGCGCGGGCTGGGTGGGGCTGGATGCGACCTCCGGCTTGCTGGCGGGGGAGGGGCATATTCCCTTGGCGGCGACCGCGCAACCTTCCTCAGCGGCGCCGATCAGCGGCGCGACCAGCCCTTGCGAATCGGAATTGGCGGTCTCAATGACCGTGACGCGGATTTACGAAACCCCGCGCGTGACGCGACCGTTCCATGACCATGACTGGCAAGCCATTTGCGCCATTGGGCAGCAGGTGGATGACGAATTGCAGGGCATGGATGTGCGCTTGACCCAAGGCGGCGAGCCGACTTTTGTCTCGCTCGAAAACCGCGATGCACCCGAATGGAACACCGACGCGCTGGGCGATGAAAAATGGCACAAGGCGCAGCATTTGTTGCGCGAATTGGTCACTGAATTTTCTCCCGGCGCGGTCACCCATTATGGTCAAGGCAAGTGGTATCCCGGTGAACCGCTGCCGCGTTGGGCGCTCACGGCCTTTTGGCGAGCCGATGGTCTGCCGGTGTGGCACAACCCGGCATTGCTGGCGGATGAGCGGACGCCGCCGGTGTCGGCGGATTTGGCCGGCCGGTTTTTGATCCTGCTATCCAAAACTTTGGGCTTGTCCTCCGGCTTCATTCAACCCGCCTACGAAGACCCGCTGTATCCCCTGCGCCATGAACAAGAACTGCCGATCAACTTGACGACGGATGACCTGGATTTGGACGATCCCGGCACGCGGGGCGAGCTGGCGCGGGTGCTTCAGCGCGGCCTGAATGCCCCAGTCGGCTATGTGCTGCCCGTGCGGGCGGGTGGGGCGGGCGAACCCTCGTGGTGCTCCAGTGCCTGGCCGCTGCGCAGTCAACGCCTGCTGCTGTTGCCGGGGGATTCCCCACTCGGCTTGCGCTTACCGCTCAATCGTCTGCCGTGGCAAGCGTATCCGCCGGTTGAATTTCCGCCCGACCCTTTCGCGCCGCAGCCGCCCTTGGCCGTGTCGCGCAGTGTGCCCGCGCCTACCGGATTTGGTGGCATGACTGCCGCCGCTGCCGGATTAACTTCGTCCGCGCCCAATCTGCCGCCGCAAAAGCCGAGCCGGATTCCGCCCGCGCCGGAGGAAGTGGTGCATACCGCCATTTCCACCGAAGTGCGCGGGGGCGTGCTTTGCGTGTTCCTGCCGCCGTTGTACTCGTTGGAAAGCTGGCTGGCGCTGATTTCTGCGATTGAACAAGTCGCCGCCGCCTTGAATGTGCCGCTGCGCTTGGAAGGCTACACTCCGCCGCGCGACCCGCGCCTACTGTCGCTCTCCGTAACGCCCGACCCCGGCGTGATCGAGGTGAACATCCACCCCGCGCGCACCTGGGGCGAGTTGGAGCAACGCACCGAAGCCCTGTACGGCGCCGCCCGCCGCGCCGGTTTGTGCGCCGAAAAATTCATGCTCGATGGCCGCCACACCGGCACCGGGGGCGGCAACCACATCACCTTGGGCGCGATGACCCCGGCGGATAGCCCATTCCTGCGCCGCCCCGATTTGCTCAAAAGCCTGCTGGTGTACTGGCAGGAACACCCGGCCTTGTCGTACCTGTTTTCCGGCCAGTTTATCGGCCCGACCAGCCAAGCGCCGCGCGTGGATGAAGCCCGCGATGACTCGCTGGGCGAGCTGGAAATCGCGCTGCAACAGCTCGATCAGCAATTCACGCCGGGGGAAGTGCATGGCGATCAGCCGTGGCTGGTGGATCGGATTTTGCGCAATTTGCTGATCGACCTGACCGGCAACACCCACCGCGCCGAGTTCTGCATCGACAAACTGTATTCGCCGGATTCGAGCACCGGCCGCTTGGGTTTGCTCGAACTGCGCGCGTTCGAAATGCCGCCGCATGCCCGCATGAGCCTGCTGCAATCTCTCTTGCTGCGCAGCCTGATCGCCCGGTTTTGGCGCACGCCGTACACCGGGCCGTTGGTCGATTGGGGCACCGCCCTGCACGATCGGTTCATGCTGCCGTACTTTGTCGAGCAAGACATGCACGACATCTGCCGCGACCTGCGCGCCGCCGGTTACCCGGTGCAAGACTCTTGGTTCAGCGCTTTCTTGGAATTCCGCTTCCCGCTGTACGGCAAAGTCACCTACGAAGGCGTGGAAATTGAACTGCGGCAAGCCATCGAACCCTGGCATGTGTTGGGCGAAGAAATGGGCGGCGGCGGCACCGCCCGTTATGTCGATTCCTCGGTCGAGCGCGTGCAAGTGTTCGTGCGGGGCATGGTCGGCAACCGGCATCGGCTGGCCTGCAATGGCCGCGAAGTGCCGCTGCACCCAACCGGTGTGCCGGGCGAATTTGTCGCCGCCGTGCGCTTCAAAGCCTGGGCGCCGTATTCCGCCCTGCATCCGACCATCCCCGTGCAAGCCCCCTTGGTGTTCGACCTGATCGACGGCTGGAACCAGCGCTCGCTCGGCGGCTGCACCTACCATGTCAGCCATCCCGGTGGCCGGAGTTACAGCGTTTTCCCCGTGAACGCGAACGAAGCCGAAGCCCGCCGTTTGGCGCGCTTCTGGGCGCATGGCCACACCCCCGGCGCCTTTGTGTTGCCCGCCGAAAAACGCAATCCGCGCTTCCCGCACACGCTCGACTTGCGCTGGCAGCCCCGCTGATTTTTTAGATGATCTTTTATTCAAGGAGCGATCATCATGTTTGATTCGAATAGTTTTCCGCGCTTTGGCGATAAACAAAACTCGGAATTTTTTGAAACCTACCTGCACCGAGTGTTGGCGGAGCGCGACCGCTGCGGCCTGAGCGAACTCATCGGCGGCATCGAAGCCCTGATGATTGCGGTGGAGCCGGGTAAATCGCTCGAATACATCGCCGAGCTGGCGCTGATGACGCCCTACCACTACCTCGTCACTCTGGACAGCGCGCGCCACCTCACCCATGTGCTGCGGATCGACATGAATTCGCCGGACATTCTGCTGCGCGAAGTCAAAGACCCGGCCTACAGCGACATCTTCCGCAACCTCAACGACATGTATCCCGTGGGTGCCCGCCGCCCGCACAGTCGCTATCTGGGCGAAATTCTCTACGCCAGCAACCGGCATGAAGTCGTCGCCATGCAGCAAGATCGGGAATTCCGCTTCTTCGGACTGGGGCAACTGGCCGATCTCGACCTGCCGCTGAATGTCAGCGTGTCCAAACCCTCGCCCTACACCCAAAATGTCGTCGGCTACATGGAGCGGCCGGAAGATGGCATTCGCGTTTACCAGCACGGCGAATCCATCATCATGAGCGAAGCGCAAGCCGCCTACGAGCGCGGCAAAGAAATGCAGGAACAAATCGGCATCAAAGGCATGATTATGCCGATCGACCACCTCGCCACCCGCGTGTACAGCCAAAACCGCGAGGTCGCCCTGCTCGAATACCTCGCGCTCTCCAGCTACTACTACTGGGGCAGCTACGACATCCACGACCAAAATTCCTCAACCAATGTCACCAAAAATGTGCGCGGCGTACCGGAAACCCAAACGCCCGCCAAAGTATTCACCGCCAACAACCTACCGTACTGCGTCAACCACCTCGACAAATTGCCCAGCCCGACCGAATCGTTCGTGCGCAACTACGGACCGCGCCTGCACCACATGGCACTGAGCGTCGCCGATGGCCAAACCAGCGGCATGGAAAACATCGATTTCGTGGTGCAACAAATCGCCGGACAAGGCAAAGGCTTCCTGCTCGACACCGTCGGCTCGCGCGAAGAAGGGCTCAAACAAATCTTCTCCTCCGCCTCGGAATTTTCTGCCCTCATCATCGAATATGTGCAGCGATTCAACGGCTTCCAAGGATTCTTCGCCCGCGACAATGTGGCTCA
>DYMR01000085.1 GCA_020721485.1 Halothiobacillus neapolitanus
GTAACCGTAGGAAACACTCGTGGCTTTAACCATTGATCAGAAACAGCTCATTGTTGCTGAAGTGGCGGAAGTTGCTGGCAAGGCTTTATCAGCCGTTGGTGCGGTGTACAGCGGGTTGACCGTGACAGAAATGACTGCGATGCGTATTAAAGCGCGTCAAAGCGGCGTTTATCTGCGCGTGATCAAAAACACGCTGGCGCGTCGTGCGATGGCCGATACCGCTTTTGCGTGCATGTCCGAGGCGTTAACCGGTCCTTTGGTTCTGGCATTCTCAATGGATGATCCGGGCGCAGCCGCACGGCTGATGCAGGATTTCTCCAAAGATTTCGCCAAACTCGAAGTCAAGGTCATCGCCCTGGGCGGCAAGCTCGTGCCGGCAGCCGAACTCTCCCGTGTGGCCAGCCTGCCAACGCGCGATCAAGCGTTGTCGCAACTGTTGTCGGTGATGAAAGCACCGATCGGCAAGTTGGCGCGCACGATCAACGAAGTGCCTGGCAAGCTCGTCCGCACCGTGGCCGCCGTTCGCGACCAAAAGCAAGCTGCTTAACCGTCTCTCAATTTAATTTTTTAGGTAATTCAACATGGCAATCTCTAAGAACGACATTCTGGACGCAATCTCCAACATGACCGTCATGGAAGTGGTGGATCTGATCGCTGCAATGGAAGAAAAATTCGGCGTGACCGCAGCAGCAGCCGTTGCTGTGGCCGCGGGTCCGGCCGCTGCGGCGGCTCCGGCAGCGGAAGAAAAAACCGAATTTGATGTCGTCATGACCTCATTCGGCGCGAACAAAGTCAATGTGATCAAAGCCGTTCGTGAACTGACCGGTCTGGGTCTGAAAGAAGCCAAAGACATGGTCGAAGGCGTTCCGGCGACTGTGAAAGAAGGCGCGAGCAAAGCCGATGCAGACAGCATGAAAGCGAAACTGACCGAAGCGGGTGCGACGGTCGAACTGAAGTGATCCTGATTTCCCGCTAAACGGGAATCTGTGGCTGGCAGCCTTGGCTGCCGGCCTTTGTTCATTGGAATTTTTGGATGACTTCCGCTTCGGATAACACCCAAAAATTCTACACGGCGCAAGCCCCACGATCTCTCCCCCGCGCCCGGCGTTGTGCCCTTCGTCCGTGGCGTCACCGTTGTTTTACGAGGAAGGCAGATGAGCTACTCATTCACTGAAAAGAAGCGAATTCGTAAGGAATTTGGTCGCCGCGCCGATATCATGCCCGTGCCGTATTTGTTGGCCACCCAAGTCGAGTCGTACAAATCGTTCTTGCAAATGGGGGTGGGCAGCAAAGCCCGTCGCAATGAGGGGCTGCACGCCGCCCTCGGTTCTGTTTTCCCGATCCGCAGCCATTCCGGCCATGCAGAAATCGCCTATGTGGATTACCACTTCGGTGAGCCGGCGTTTGATGTGCGCGAGTGCCAAATTCGCGGCCTGACCTTCGGCGCGCCGCTGCGCGTGAAGCTCCGTTTGGTGATTTATGATCGTGAAGCCCCGGCGGGGGCGAAAGTCGTCAAAGACATTCGCGAGCAGGAAGTTTACCTGGGCGAAATCCCGCTGATGACCGACAGCGGCACCTTCGTAATCAACGGCACCGAGCGGGTGATTGTTTCCCAGTTGCACCGTTCGCCGGGTGTATTTTTCGACCACGACAAGGGCAAAACTTCCAGCTCGAAGAAGATTCTGTTCTCCGCGCGGGTGATTCCGTACCGTGGTTCTTGGCTGGATTTCGAATTCGATCAGAAGGACATTCTGTTCGCACGGATTGACCGCCGTCGGAAAATTCCGGCGTCCATCATCCTGCGCGCCTTGGGTTATACCAACGAAGAAATGCTGAAAATTTTCTTCGATCACGATGAATACCAAGTGACGGCAGACGGCGGTTTGAGCCTCGCGCTGGTGGCGGATCGCCTCAAGGGCACCGATGCGGCATTCGATATTGATTTGCCGAGCGGCGAGAATCTGATTAAAACCGGCAAGCGCATCACCGCCAAGCATGTGCGCGAATTGGTCAAGGCCAATCTGTCGCATCTGCCGGTGCCGCTGGATTTCATCGTCGGTCGCGTATTGGCCACCGATGTGGTCGATACCAGCACGGGCGAATTGCTGGCGCGCGCCAATGATGAACTCACCACCGAATTGGTGCTCAAGTTTGCCAAGGCGGGTGTTACGGCGTTCAAGACTCTGTATTTCAACGATGTCGATCGCGGCCCGTTCATGTCCTTGACGCTGCGTGCCGATCCGTCCAGCACCCCGCTGGAGGCAATGGTCGAAATCTACAAAATGATGCGTCCGGGCGAACCGCCGACAAAGGACTCCGCTGAGGGCTTGTTCCACGGGCTGTTCTTCACCGAAGAACGGTATGACCTGTCGGATGTTGGCCGGATGAAGTTCAACCGCCGGATCGAGCGCGGCACCGATGTCGGCCCTGGCGTGCTGTATGACCACAAATACTTCCAACAGCAAGCCAAGGGCGGCGATGAACTCTGCGCCAAACTGGTGACTGAGCAAGGCGAGGTGTCGGACATTCTGGATGTGATGCGCGTGTTAATCGACATTCGCAACGGCAACGGAAAAACCGACGACATCGACCACTTGGGCAACCGCCGCATTCGTTCGGTCGGTGAGATGACCGAAAATGTGTTCCGTGTGGGTTTGGTTCGGGTCGAGCGCGCGGTCAAAGAGCGCCTGACGCAAGCCGAATCGGAAGGCTTAACGCCGCAAGATTTGATTAATGCCAAGCCGGTAGCGGCCGCGATTAAAGAGTTCTTCGGTTCCAGCCAACTGTCCCAGTTCATGGATCAAAACAACCCGTTGTCGGAAATTACCCACAAGCGCCGGATTTCGGCGTTGGGTCCGGGCGGTTTGACCCGCGAGCGGGCGGGGTTCGAAGTGCGCGATGTACACACCACGCATTATGGCCGCGTCTGCCCGATCGAAACACCGGAAGGCCCGAACATTGGTTTGATTAACTCGCTGGCGACTTACGCCCGTACCAACCATTACGGGTTTTTGGATACGCCGTATCGCAAGGTGGTCGATGGCCGCGTGAGCGAGCAAGTCGATTGGCTCTCGGCTTATGAAGAAGAGAAATACACCATCGCCCAGGCGAATGCGCCGCTGAACGAGGCCGGGGATTTGCAGGGCAACCTCATCTCCGTGCGTCGCGCGGGTGAGTTCATGCTGTCTGGGCCGGAAGAAATCCAGTACATGGATATTTCGCCGAAGCAGATCGTGTCGATTGCGGCCTCGATCATTCCGTTCTTGGAACACGATGACGCCAACCGCGCCTTGATGGGCTCCAACATGCAGCGGCAAGCCGTGCCGACCTTGCGTGCCGATAAGCCGCTGGTCGGTACCGGCATGGAGCGCGTCGTCGCGACGGATTCGGGTTCCTGCGTCGTCGCCAAACGCGGCGGTGTGGTGGATCGGGTCGATGCCTCGCGCATCGTGGTGCGTGTGAATGCGGCGGAAGCGAACACGGGCGAAGTCGGGGTGGATATTTACAACCTGACCAAGTACACCCGTTCCAACCAGAACACCTGCATCAATCAAGCGCCGCTGGTCAAAGCGGGCGATGTGATCGCCAAAGGCGATGTGCTGGCGGATGGTCCGTCGGTCGATTTGGGCGAGCTCGCGCTCGGCCAGAACATCCTCTGCGCGTTCATGCCGTGGAACGGCTACAACTTCGAAGATTCGATCTTGTTGTCTGAGCGCGTGGTGCGCGAAGATCGCCTGACCACGATTCACATTGAAGAACTGAACTGCGTGGCGCGGGATACCAAACTCGGCGCGGAAGAAATTACTGCCGATATTCCCAATGTCGCGGAAAGCCTGCTGAACAAGCTCGATGAAGCCGGTGTGGTGCATGTCGGCGCCGAAGTGCGTCCGGGCGATATTCTGGTGGGCAAGGTCACGCCGAAAGGCGAAACCCAGCTCACGCCGGAAGAAAAACTGCTGCGCGCCATCTTTGGTGAAAAAGCCTCCGATGTGAAAGACACCTCCCTGCGCGTGCCGCCGGGAATGGAAGGCACCGTGGTCGATGTGCGGGTGTTCACCCGGGACGGGATCGAAAAAGACAGTCGTGCCCGTTCGATTGAAGAAGCCGACTTGGATGCGGTGCGCAAAGACCTGAAAGATCGTCTGCGCATCATCGAAGGCGACATTTTTGCGCGGGTTAAGGACTTGCTGATCGGCGAAGTCGCCGTCGGTGGCGCCGGCGTCAAAGCGGGCAGCAAAATCACCGCAGCTCAGCTCGATAAGGTCGAGCCGATCAAATGGCTGGAAATTCGCGTCGAGAAAGAAGCGGTCGCGCAAGCGCTGGAGGACTACAACAGTCAACTGGAGCAGGCGAAGGCAGACATCGACAAACGCTTTGAAGACAAGAAGAAGAAAATTCAGCAAGGCGATGATCTGGCACCGGGCGTGTTGAAAATG
The DNA here is from genome assembly GCA_020721485.1 of Halothiobacillus neapolitanus. GTDB lineage: Bacteria > Pseudomonadota > Gammaproteobacteria > Halothiobacillales > Halothiobacillaceae > Halothiobacillus > Halothiobacillus neapolitanus_B. The sequence continues at coordinate 4,437 of DYMR01000085.1, forward strand.
GTCAAGGTGTTTGTGGCCGTGAAGCGCCGCATTCAGCCGGGCGACAAACTCGCGGGTCGGCACGGCAACAAAGGGGTCGTGTCCATGATCGTCCCCGAAGAAGACATGCCGTACATGGAGAATGGCCAGCCGGTCGATATCTGCTTGAACCCGTTGGGCGTACCGTCGCGGATGAACATCGGCCAGATTCTTGAAACCCATTTGGGCTTCGCCGCCCGAGGCTTGGGTCACAAGATCGAAGCCATGCTCAAGCTCGAACGCGCCAAAGCGTTGATTGAACTGCGTGCATTCTTGAATCAGGTCTACAACCATCGCGAAGAACAGCAGGTCAATCTGGATGTGCTGACCGATGACGAGTTGATCGAACTGGCGAAAAACCTGCGGGGCGGCGTGCCGATGGCGACGCCGGTGTTCGATGGTGCCGAAGAGTCGGAAATCAAGTACATGCTGCGCTTGGCGGGCTTGCCGGAATCGGGTCAGGTGCAACTGTTCGACGGACGCACGGGCGAAGCCTTCGAGCGCACCACCACGGTGGGCTACATGTACATGCTCAAACTCAACCACTTGGTCGATGACAAGATGCATGCCCGTTCCACCGGCCCGTACAGCCTCGTCACGCAGCAACCGCTCGGCGGCAAGGCGCAGTTCGGTGGTCAGCGGTTCGGGGAAATGGAGGTGTGGGCGCTGGAAGCCTATGGCGCGGCGTACACCCTTCAGGAAATGCTCACCGTCAAGTCGGACGATGTGAACGGCCGTAACAAGATGTACAAAAACATCGTCGATGGCGATCTCAAGATGGATGCCGGCATGCCCGAATCCTTCAATGTGTTGCTCAAAGAAATCCGTTCGCTCGCCATCAATATCGAATTGGAACAGGGCGAAGAATAATCCGGTCGCCGGGGGTCGCCCCCGGTTTCTACGGTCACGAGTTAGAGGCAAGGTATCCCCATGAAAGAACTACTGAATCTGATGAGCCGTGAGGTCACGGACGAAGATTTTGATGGCATTCGCATTTCTCTCGCATCCCCGGAGATGATTCGCTCCTGGTCGTATGGCGAGGTGAAAAAACCCGAAACCATCAACTACCGTACCTTCAAGCCGGAACGGGATGGCTTGTTTTGCGCCAAGATTTTCGGCCCGGTTCGGGATTACGAATGCTTGTGCGGTAAGTACAAACGCCTGAAACATCGCGGTGTGGTCTGCGAGAAGTGCGGCGTCGAAGTGACGCTGTCCAAAGTGCGCCGCGAGCGCATGGGGCACATCGAGCTGGCTTGCCCGGTCGCGCACATTTGGTATTTGAAATCGCTGCCCTCCCGCATCGGCCTGTTGTTGGACATGACCCTGCGTGACATCGAGCGCGTGCTGTACTTCGAAGCGTTTGTCATTACCGATCCGGGCATGACGACGCTGACCAAAGGCGATCTGCTGTCCGATGAAATGTACATCGACGCGATTGACCAATTTGGTGATGAGTTCGAAGCCGACATGGGCGCTGAGGCGATTCAAAAGCTGTTGAAAGACATCGACTTGGATCAGCAAATCATTGCCTTGCGCGATGAATTGGCCGAAACCGGTTCTGAAACCAAGATCAAGAGGCTGTCTAAGCGATTGAAATTGCTGGAATCGTTCAAAGAATCGGGCAACCGTCCCGAGTGGATGGTCATGACGCAATTGCCGGTGCTGCCGCCGGATCTGCGCCCGCTGGTTCCGCTCGATGGCGGTCGTTTCGCGACTTCCGATCTGAACGATCTGTACCGTCGCGTCATCAACCGCAACAATCGCTTGAAGCGCTTGCTCGAAATCAATGCGCCGGACATCATCCTGCGCAACGAAAAACGCATGCTGCAAGAAGCGGTGGATTCGCTGCTGGACAACGGTCGCCGGGGTCGTGCCGTGACCGGCACCAACAAGCGCCCGCTGAAATCTTTGGCGGACATGATTAAAGGCAAGCAAGGTCGCTTCCGGCAAAACTTGCTGGGCAAACGCGTCGATTATTCAGGCCGTTCGGTCATCGTGGTTGGCCCGACTTTGCGTCTGCATCAGTGCGGTCTGCCGAAGAAAATGGCGCTGGAACTGTTCAAGCCGTTCATCTTCGGCAAGCTGCATCGTCGCGGCTTGGCCACCACCATCAAAGCGGCCAAGAAGCTCGTGGAGCGCGAAGGCCCCGAGGTGTGGGATGTGCTCGAAGAAGTGATTCGCGAACATCCGGTGCTGCTGAACCGTGCGCCGACCCTGCACCGTTTGGGCATTCAAGCGTTTGAGCCGATCCTGATCGAAGGCAAGGCGATTCAGTTGCACCCCTTGGTGTGCTCGGCCTATAACGCCGACTTCGACGGCGACCAAATGGCCGTACATGTGCCGTTGTCGCTCGAAGCGCAGGCTGAAGCGCGCGCGCTGATGATGTCCACCAATAATGTGCTGTCACCGGCCAACGGCGACCCGGTCATCGTGCCGTCGCAAGACATCGTGCTCGGCATTTATTACATGACCCGCGCCAAGGTGAATGGCAAGGGTGAAGGCATGGTTTTCGCCGATCTGGATGAAGTGCAGCGCGCCTACGACAATCGTCAAGTGGAGCTCGGTGCGCAAATCAAGGTGCGGGTGAAGGATTGGGATCGGTATGACGATGGCCGTGCCGAATCGGCGCGCCGCATTGTCGCCACCACCATTGGCCGCGCACTGCTGTTCAAGGCGCTGCCCGAGGGCGTACCGTTCGCGCAAATCAACAAGGACATGGGCAAAAAAGCCATTTCCGCGCTGCTGAACTATGTCTATCGCCAGTTGGGCTTGAAAGACACGGTCATGTTTGCCGACCAGTTGATGTACACCGGCTTCCGGTACGCCACCCGTTCCGGCATTTCCATTTGCTCGGACGACATGCTCGTGCCGCCGTCCAAACCGGCGGAACTGGCCAAGGCCGAGGCCGAAGTCGGCGAAATCCAATCGCAATACGCCCAAGGCTTGGTGACGGAAAAAGAACGCTACAACAAGGTGGTCGATATTTGGTCGCGGGCGAATGATCAAATTTCCCGCGCGATGATGGATCAATTGGGTTCCGAAAAAGTCATCGACCGCGAAGGGAAGGAGGTCAAACAAAGTTCGTTCAATGCGATTTTTATGATGGCTGACTCCGGTGCGCGGGGTTCCGCAGCCCAGATTCGCCAGCTCGCCGGGATGCGCGGACTGATGACCAAGCCGGATGGCTCGATCATTGAAACGCCCATCACCGCGAACTTCCGCGAAGGCTTGAATGTTCTTCAGTACTTCATCTCTACCCACGGTGCGCGTAAAGGCTTGGCCGATACCGCGCTGAAAACCGCGAACTCGGGTTATCTCACCCGTCGTCTGGTCGATGTGGCGCAAGACATCGTCATCACCATAGACGATTGCGGCACCACCGCGCCGGGTCTGAAAGTGACCGCCGTGATTGAAGGCGGGGATGTCGTGCAAGGCTTGGGCGCCCGAATTCTGGGTCGTACCGCCGCGCAAGATGTGCTGATGCCCGGCTCCGATGAAGTGCTGGTGTCTGCCGGTACGGTGATCGACGAAGTATCGGTCGCCCGCATCGAAAGCTCTGGGGTCGATGAAGTGTGGGTGCGCAGCCCGATCAGCTGCGAAGCGCGGCACGGTATCTGCCAGAAATGCTATGGCCGTGATCTGGCACGCGGTAATCCGGTCAACATCGGCGAAGCCGTCGGCGTCATTGCCGCGCAGTCGATCGGCGAACCCGGTACCCAGCTCACCATGCGGACCTTCCACATCGGCGGCGCGGCATCGCGTTCCGCGGCGGCAAGCAG
>DYMR01000086.1 GCA_020721485.1 Halothiobacillus neapolitanus
CGACTACTGGAGCGACGACCGACGGCTCTGATTTTTTGGGTGTGGGCGCATAAATGGTCGCCGGCGCTTCTTCCCATTCCTTCTGCCGCCGACCGCGTGACACCGCAATCAAGAGCAGCAGAATAATCAGCAACCCAGCGCCACCCAGCAGGTACGGCCCCCATTGCGCCCAGAAGTTTTCGGTATTGGATTCCAATTTCTGCCGAATTTGCTGGGTTTGCTCCTCGGACTGCTTCACTTTTTGTTGCAACTGCACAATGTTTTGATTGCGCTCCGTCACCAACCCTTGAACTTGCTTGAGCTGCTCGTTGAGCATCTCGATTTGCTTGCTCATGGCCGTGCTTTTCGCGTCGATCGAGGCGATGGCCTCATCGGTTTGCTGCGTCGCGCCCGCCGCCGGCGTCGTGGCCGCATCGCCGGTGGTCGCTGCGGGGGTTGGCGCGGTACCCGCCGCCGTGGCGGCACCGGTGGCCGGCACGGCGGTGGCCTCGGTTGCAGCCGTCGGCGCAGTGGTTGCCGGTTCCGCTGGTTCTGATTTCGGCTCTGCCGACAAGAGTTCTAATTTCGGCTGCGATGACGCAGGCGCCGTGGCCGCTGCGTTGTCCGGCGTATTGATGGCGGCGAGTTTTGTGGTCGGCAGTTCGCCGCCGCTTTGCGCGGCAGCGGCTGGCGCGGCAGTGGATGCCGCCGAAGTCGAGTTGGCGGCGGCAGCGGTCGGCACTTTCAGGGTTACGCCGGAACGCAGGGCGTTGCCGTTGCCATCGACAAACGCGCTGGGGTTGGCGTTGATGATGGCCTGCATCATCCCGCGCACCGGGGCTTTGCTGTCGCCGGTTGCGCGACGGGCGATGTCATACAGCGTGTCGCCGCGCTGCACTTGGTAGCTGCCACCCATATTGACATCGGGCACATTTTGAACCGTTTGCCATTGTCCCGCGTTACGGGTTTGCGCCGGTTTGCTGCCGGTTAGGCTGGAGGGCGCGTTGGTTGCGCGCTCGCCCAAGCCTTGCGTCGGCGGATTGAGCAGTAAATCGTATTCTTTGATGACTTGGCTTTCGCCGGAAGAAACTTCCAGCAACAAGCTCAAAATGGGGTCGGTCACGATCCGTTTGGAATGAACGATGACCACGGGCTGCTTGCCCTGTTGTTTGATTTCAAAGGTGATGTTGCCCGCGAGGCTGTCGAGCGAGAGGCCGGATTGGTCGTAGAACTTTTGCGGTGCCAGCCGGACTTTGACTTCTTCCAGCGGCGTATTGCCAAGCCCGGTCAGGGGAATGACGACCTTGAGGTGCTCGGTCAAATGCGAATCAACCTGGGCTTTGCCCAGTTCCACCGCACCCGCCCAAGCCGGCAGCGTGCTCAGCACGGCTGCAATCATCCAACTCAACTTCCGCATGTCTTGCCACTCCTTCTTGAAACCGATCGTTCTGACCGGGACGGATTGGCAATCTGTGACCAATCCGCGTCCTTGTCATTACCACTTCGAGCGATTGTGCCACAGCTTGCGCGCTCTTGGCGCTTGTTTTTGGCGCTTTGAGTGCATCACGGGGCGAAGCAACCGCCGCCCACGCACATCACAAATAATCGCGCACCAGAACTTCTGCGATTTGCACGCTGTTCAGCGCCGCGCCTTTGCGCACATTATCGGACACCACCCAGAGGTTCAAGCCGCGCTCGCAGGAGATGTCTTCACGGATGCGCCCGACATACACCGGATCGGTGCCCACGGCGTGGGTTTGCGCGGTCGCCCAACCGCCGTCTTTGCGCTCATCGACGACGGTAACGCCCGGCGCGTTGGCCAGCAATTCGCGGGCGCGGGCGGCGCTGATTTTGTCGCGGGTTTCGATGTGAACGGCTTCCGAATGGCCGTAGAACACCGGCACGCGCACGGCGGTCGGGTTGACCTGAATGGATTCATCGCCCATGATTTTTCGGGTTTCCCACACCATTTTCATTTCTTCTTTGGTGTAGCCGTTGTCCATGAACACATCAATTTGCGGCAGCACATTGAACGCAATCGGCTTCGGGTAAACAACCGGTTCTTTGCGATCGCCGCTCAGCAACGCGGCGGTTTGCGCGGCCAATTCTTCAATCGCCTCTTTGCCGGTGCCGGAAACGGCCTGGTAGGTGGCGACATTGATGCGGGTGATGCCGACCGCGTCGTAAATTGGTTTGAGCGCCACCAGCATTTGAATGGTGGAGCAATTCGGGTTGGCGATGATGCCGCGATTTTTGTACTGCGCGATGGCCTGCGGATTGACTTCCGGCACCACCAACGGGATGTCGGCGTCGTAGCGAAATTGTGAGGTGTTATCGACGACCACACAGCCCGCCGCCGCCGCTTTGGGCGCATAAATGGCGGAAACCGAAGCCCCCGGCGAGAACAACCCGATCTGCACCTTGGAGAAATCGAAGCTGGCCAAATCTTCCACCGCGAGCAGTTTGTCGCCGAACGGGACTTTTTTACCCACCGAACGCTCGGACGCCAAGGCATACACCTTGCCGACCGGGAATTTGCGCTCCGCCAGAATGGAGAGCATGGTTTCACCCACGGCGCCGGTAGCCCCGACGACGGCAACATCAAACAAACGGCTCATTTTTTATCCCAAAAACAGAAGGTTCGACAAAGGTCGCTCAGTGTAACGCAGCAACCACGGCATCACCCATTTCGACCGTCGAGACACGGCGATCGGCGGGGGTGCAAATATCCGGCGTGCGCAGGCCTTGATCGAGCACGGTGCTGACCGCCTGCTCGATGCGCCCGGCCAGATCACTGCGGCCAAAGCTGTAGCGCAGCAGCATGGCAGCGGAAAGGATCGTCGCCAGCGGATTGGCAATGCCTTGGCCGGCGATATCGGGCGCGGAACCGTGGCTCGGCTCGTACAAGCCCTGCCCTTTGTCGTTCAACGAGGCGGAAGGCAGCATGCCAATCGAGCCGGTGAGCATGGAGGCTTGATCGGACAAAATATCGCCGAACAGGTTTTCGGTCACGATCACATCGAACTGCTTCGGCCAGCGCACGAGCTGCATCGCCGCGTTATCGACATACATGTGGCTCAGCTCGACTTCGGGGAAATCTTTGCCCACGCGGTTCATCACCTCGCGCCACAGTTCGGAAGTTTCCAGCACATTCGCTTTATCCACCGAACACACTTTTTTGCCGCGCTGCATGGCCGCCTCGAACGCCACACGGCCGATGCGCTCGATTTCCGCTTCGCTGTAATGCATGGTGTTGAAGCCTTCGCGCTGCGCGCGGCCATCGACCGTGATCTCGCGAATGCCGCGCGGTTGGCCGAAATAGGCGCCGCCGGTCAATTCACGCACGATCAGCACATCCAGCCCCGCCACGACTTCCGGCTTGAGCGAGGAAGCCGCCGCCAGTTGCGGATAAAGCAGCGCCGGCCGCAGATTTGCGAACAACCCCATCGCGGCACGAATCCCCAGCAGGCCGCGCTCCGGGCGCAAGGGACGATCCAAGGCATCGTACTGCGGGCCGCCCACCGCGCCGAGCAGCACCGCGTCCGCCGCCAGCGCGGCCTGTTTGGTGGCCTCAGGGAAGGGATGACCGGCCGCATCATAGGCCGCACCGCCAATCACGCCATCCACAAAATTCAGGGTTAAGTCCGAACCCTGAGTGACAGCCTGAAGCACCCGCACAGCCTGCGCGGTGATTTCCGGCCCAATGCCATCGCCCGGCAGCACCAAAATCGTTTTCTGCATGGTTATTTCTCCCCTCGCCTCACCCCATGAATGGGGTTCAAATTAATTCTGCCAGCGCAATCAGCGCCACACCCACACTCAAGACCAACAAACCCGCCGCTTCACGCCACGCAAAGCGTTCGCGCAATAAAAAATGCCCCAGCACCAGGGTGAACAGCAGCTCGATCTGCCCCAAGCCGCGCACCAGGGCGACTTGGGTGAGCGAGAACGCCGTAAACCACGCGCCGGAACCCAAGGCAGACAGCACGCCCACGGGCGCAGCCCGACGCCATTCGCGCAGTACCCGCCCCCATTCTGCCCGCTCGGTAACGGCCAGCCACGCCCCTTGAATAAGGGTTTGCAGACTGTTCGTCACCAGCAAAATCAGCATCGCTTTGAACAACACCGGCACGGTGGCGTCCATCGACTCGCTCGCCGCGCGCAAGGCCAGCGCGGTGCCCGCAAAGCCGAAACCGGCAGCCAAACCAAACAGCGCCGCCGGTTGCGCCGAAGCCTGCGCCCAACTCCACAGGGTAAAACGACCGGCGGGCACCGACAGCCACATCACCCCCACCACCGCAACCATCACGCCGACCACCGCCAGCGGCGGCAATTCGATGCCGAACACCAAAACCGAAATCAACACCAACTGCACCGCTTCGGTTTTGGCATACGCGGTACCGACCACAAAATTGCGGCTGTGGAACGCGCGCACCAAAAAATAGGTGCCGAAAATCTGGCTAACGCCGCCGATCAAACACCACAGCACCCATTCCGGAGCCCACGGCGCGGCGGGTTGCGCCAACGACCACCACACCACGAGCAGCAACAGCACATCGACCGGCAGCGCGTACAAATACCGCACGAATGAGCTGCCGCCCGCCGAAAGCACGCCCTTCAAATTCGCCTGTAGCGCGGTTCGACTCGCCTGCATTGCGGCCGCGAAAATCGTGACCGGAATCCAAGCTGGCAGCTCCATTCAGGCACATCCTTCAGGCATGGCTCGGCCCGTCGTCGTTCAGCGATTCAAAAACAGCCACGGCATTTCCACGCGGCGCTTGGCTTCAAAGGCACGAATCGCGTCGGCGTGTTGCAGCGTCAGGCCGATGTCGTCCAGCCCTTCAAGCAGGCAATGGCGGCGGAAGGCATCGACCTCAAACGGAATCACCGCGCCATCCGGCTTGACGATCCGCTGTGCCGCCAAATCCACCGTGAGTGCGTAGCCCGTCTCGGCCAACGCTTCTTGAAACAGTTGATCGACCGTGGCTTCCGGCAGCGCAATCGGCAGCAGGCCGGTTTTGAAGCTGTTATTGAAGAAAATGTCGGCAAATGACGGCGCAATCACCACCCGAAAGCCGAAATCGGTGAGTGCCCACACGGCATGTTCGCGCGAGGAGCCGCAGCCGAAATTCTGCCGCGCCAGCAGGATGGTGGCGCGGTCATACGGCGGTTGGTTGAGGATAAAGTCCGGGTTTTTCGTCCGCTGGCTGTGATCCATTCCCGGCTCGCCCGGCTCCAGATAGCGCCAGTCATCGAAGGCATTCGGGCCGAAGCCGCTGCGTTTGATCGACTTCAAATACTGTTTGGGGATGATCGCGTCGGTATCGACATTCACGCGATCGAGCGGGGCGACGATGCCGGTGTGTTGGGTAAATGCGTTCATGGGGTGCCTCTCGCTTAATGCTGCCGAACATCGACAAAATGACCGGCCATGGCCGCCGCTGCCGCCATCGCCGGGCTGACGAGGTGGGTGCGCCCGCCCTGCCCTTGCCGACCTTCAAAATTGCGATTGCTGGTGGAAGCGCAGCGCTCGCCCGGCATGAGCCGGTCGGCATTCATCGCCAAACACATCGAGCAACCCGGCTCGCGCCATTCGAAGCCGGCCTCGATAAAGATTTTGTCCAAGCCTTCGCGCTCGGCCTGTTCGCGCACCAAGCCCGAACCCGGCACCACCATGGCCAGCGTGACATTGGCGGCGATTTTCTTGCCGGAACCAATTACCGCCGCCGCCGCGCGCAGGTCTTCGATGCGGGCATTGGTGCAGGAACCGATGAACACTTTGTCGATGGCGATTTGCTCGATCGGCGTGTTCGCGGTCAAGCCCATATACGCCAGCGCCTTGCGCATGCCGTCGGCCTTGACCGGATCGGCTTCGTCCTCGGGATTCGGCACGCGCGCCGTCACCGGCACCACCATTTCCGGCGAAGTGCCCCAACTGACTTGCGGCTCGATGGCTTCGGCAGCCAGCACCACCACTTTGTCGAACACCGCCTCGGGATCGGATTTCAGCGTGCGCCAGTAGGCCGCCGCCTGCTCGAACTGCTCGCCCTGCGGCGCGAACGGACGCCCTCGGAAGTAGTCGATGGTTTTTTCATCCACCGCCACCATGCCCGCACGGGCGCCGCCTTCGATGGCCATATTGCACACGCTCATGCGCCCTTCGACCGACAGCGATTCAATGGCCGAACCGGCAAATTCCACCGCATAGCCCGTGCCGCCCGCCGTACCGATTGTGCCGATGATGGCGAGCACCACATCTTTGGCGGTTACGCCCTGCCCCAGCACGCCATCCACCCGAATTTGCAGGGTCTTCGCCCGCTTTTGCAGCAGGGTTTGCGTGGCCATGACATGCTCGACCTCTGAAGTGCCGATGCCGAACGCCAACGCGCCGAACGCGCCGTGGGTGGAGGTGTGCGAATCGCCGCAAACGATGGTCGTGCCGGGCAGGGTGAAGCCTTCTTCCGGGCCGATCACATGCACAATGCCTTGGCGCTTGTCGTTCATCGTGAATTCTTGAATGCCGAATTCCGCACAGTTGCGATCCAGCGTTTCGACCTGCTCGCGGGAGACCAAATCGTCGATCCCGCGCAGGCGGTTGGTGGTGGGCACATTGTGATCCGGCACCGCCAGCATCGCATCCACACGCCACGGCTGGCGACCCGCCAAACGCAGCCCCTCAAACGCCTGCGGGCTGGTCACTTCGTGTACCAAGTGGCGGTCGATGTACAGCAACACCGTGCCATCGTCCTGCTGGCGCACAATGTGGGCATCAAAAATCTTGTCATACAGCGTTTTAGCGGCCATTACTCGTCCCCTCGTCCGATTCGTTGTCGCAGAATACGCGCCCGAATATCAAACCGAAAATAGATTATGCTCATTACAGCCATTCCATTTGGTTATAGACAATGAACCCCAATCACCTCGACCAACAACAGATTCTGTCGTTTCTGGCCGTGGCCGAAACCGGCTCGTTTTCGGCGGCGGCACGACGGCTGCACCTCACGCAACCGGCGATCAGCAAGCGGGTGGCTTTGCTCGAAGCGCAACTCGGGTTTGAATTATTCGAACGGCTGCCGAAACGGCTGGAACTGACCGAAACCGGCAGCGCCCTGCTGCCCGCCGCGCGGCGGCTTCGCCAAGCGCTCGACGATTTTGCCGAATGCCCGCAGGCCGTGGATGCGGCGCACCGTGGCCGCCTGAGCATCGCGCTCAGCCACTACGCCGGCCTGCATTTACTGCCCGCTGCGCTCGAAGCCTTCAATCGACAGCATCCGGCGGTGCTGCTGGATTTGCGCTTTGTCGAATCGGAAACCGCGCTGGCCTTGGTCAGCCAAGGGCAGGTGCGCCTAGCCTATGCCACTTTAGCCGGCGGTAATTCCACGGAAGGAAATTTCGCGGAAAACACTGCCAGCCGAACCGATGCGGGCATCCGGCTAGAACCGCTCTGGCAAGAACGGCTCGTGCCGCTGGGTGCGGTGCGACAAGTACGCAACGAAACCGCCGAATTCTGGCGCACGCAGCCGATGATTCTGCCCGCCGCGAACACCAGCACCCGCCAATTGATCGACCACTGGTTGCGACGCAATGGGCTCGCGCCCACGGCGGTCATCGAAGTGAATCAACTGGATTCCATCGCCCTGCTGGTTGGCACCGGCATTGGCTGGAGCGTGCTGCCCGAAACCCTGATGCACGAAAAAATCTGCCCAATTTCCGCGCTGAATCGGGAAAACCCAGTGCGGGAATTAGGCTTGATGCGGCTGGCCGATCGCCCGATCACGCCGCTGGCGGCCGCCTTTATGGCCACCGTGGCGGCGCATCGGGACAATCAAAATCGGGACAATCAAAATTGACCGGCGGCTAAAACCTGTTTTCGACCGCCTGAACATTCGGCCTGCACATTCGGCCTATTGATCCGACCTGTTAATCCGGCAGAAACGGATAATCGGTATAGCCTTCGGCACCGCCCCCATAGAAGGTGTCGGGGTTCGGGGCATTCAGCGGCGCATGGCGGGCGAAGCGTGCCACCAAATCCGGGTTGGCGATGAACGGCACGCCGAAGGCGACCGCATCCGTTTGGCCTGCGGCCAAAGCCGCCTCTGCGCTGGCCTGCGTGTAGCGGAAATTCACGATCAACCGACCGGACCACAAGCGCCGCAAACGGTTGAGATCGAAAAACGGCCCCGCTGCGCCCGGTTGCTCGGTACCCATGCCCGCGATGTGCACATAGGCCAAAC
>DYMR01000087.1:0-2117 GCA_020721485.1 Halothiobacillus neapolitanus
ACATTCGCCCCGTGCGCTGGATCGACGAAGTGTTGGATTTGGCCTTGGTCACGCCACCGGCGCCGCGCGCGGCTGCCTTGCCGGAAACGCTGCGTCCCGATGACGGAAAACGCCCGGACGAAGTGACGGCGACCGCGCATTGAGCATGCTGAGAATGGCGGGCGGCACGCTTATGGAGTTTTGGGGGATGTGTCGCGCGGTTGACAGCCGCGCGGGCGCGCTTGTATAACACCGCCTAGGATTTCTTTGAGAAACCCCCTTCTCGAAGTTTTCGCCAGATTTAAGATTGCGCCTGCGGGCATTTGGCGTCAGAATCCAAGTTCTCTGGTTCGTCGTGTACTTTCCTGTCTTCACCCCCTCCACCATAAAAGGACTGCAAGGATATGAATAAATCTGAATTGATCGATGCAATCGCAGCGCAAAGCGGCCTGAAGAAAACCGAATCAGCCGCTGCTTTGGATGCATTCATCGACGCGGTTGGCGCGGCGCTCAAACAAGGCGACCAAGTCACTTTGGTTGGCTTTGGTACCTTCCTCGTGCGTGAGCGCGAAGCCCGTACCGGCCGCAACCCGCGTTCAGGCGCGACGATTGAAATCGCCGCTTCTCGTTTGCCGTCATTCAAGGCCGGCAAAGGGTTGAAAGACGCGGTCAACTAAGACCGCCGCGTGGCGCACCCCGCGTGCTCCCGCGTGATGAACATTGGACAGGGGCTTGTGCCCCTGTTTTCGCATCCTGAAGTTTTGGATTGGTTTTATGCCGAGGCTGCCTTGGGGTGGTCTGGGCGGGAAAAGGTTCTCGTTATATGTTGATGGATTTGCGTGATCGCATTCAGGGTTGGATTGCCTTTGGCATCATCGGGTTGGTGTCGATTCCGTTCGTGCTTTGGGGCGTGGGCGAGTATTTCACCGGCGGGAAAAATCCGCCGGTCGCCGATGTCGATGGCATTGCGATCACGCAGCAGGCATTCGAACAGGCGGTGAGTCAGCAACGACAAGCCATTATTCAGCGCTTGGGCGGGCAGGCCACGGCCGAATTGCTGCAAAGCCTGCATTTGGATCAGGCCGTGCTGAATCAAATGATCGACGAGCGGGTGCTGAGCCTGTTTGTGCAGAAATCCGGCTTCAAGGCGCCGGACGCCGTCGTGGCCGACCTGATTCGCAGTGAGGCCGCGTTCCAAACCAACGGCGCGTTCGACCCCAAAAAATACGAACAATTCGTGGCCGCACAAGGCACCACGGTGCCGTCGTTTGAGGCGCGTTTGAAGCACGACATCGTGATGCAAACCTTAGAAAACGCCATTCGCGAAAGCAGCATCGTCCCCGCGCCACAACTGGATGAATTGGTGCGACTGCGCGATCAAACCCGTGAAGTGGGCATGATGACGCTGGATCGCGCCAAGGTTGCCGCCACCGTGCCGGCCCCGACGGAGGCGCAGCTCAGCGCCTACTATGAAGCGCACAAAGCCGCATTTGTGCAGCCGGATCGGGTCAAAGTGGACTACATCGAGCTGTCGCCCAAAACCTTGGCGCCCCTGGTGACGGTGGACGAACAGGAAATTCAGGATGCCTACGCCGCTTACGAGAAAAAGCAGCAGGCCGCCGTCATTCGCACCGTGCGGCACATTCTGTTGACCGTGCCGAAAGATGCCGATGCGGCGACAGTCGAGAAAATCAAAGACCAACTGCTCGCGGCGCGTGCCGACATTGCCAGTGGCAAAATCAGCTTTGCGGATGAGGCCAAAGCCATTTCTGAAGATCCCGGCTCGAAAGCGCAGGGCGGGGATTTGGGCGAAGTGGCACCCGGTGAAATGGTCAAGCCCTTTGAGGACGCCATGAACGCCCTGAAGGTGGGTGAAATCAGCGAGCCGGTGCGCACCACCTACGGCTGGCATTTGATTGAAGTCACCAAAGAAGCGCATCCCACGATCGAGCCGCTGGAAAAAATGCGCGCGCCGCTGACCGCCGAAATTCGCGCGAAGCACATCGACAAAATCTACTACGACGAGACCGAAAAACTGTCCGATCAAACCTATCAGCATCCCGATTCTCTGATTCCGGCGGCGGAAGCCTTGGGCATGAAGGTCGAAACCAGCGATTGGATGACCCGCGTGACCGGGG
>DYMR01000087.1:2217-5471 GCA_020721485.1 Halothiobacillus neapolitanus
GCGACGGCTCAATCCGCCACTTGGTTGGCGCCGGTTTGGGTGAAACGCAGCCAAACCCAGGATGGCTTGCCGCCGGAAGCGCAAGCGGCAGCTTTTGCCGTGCCACCGGCAGCGGCAGGGAAAATGGCCGCTCGCACCGTGTCGTTAACCGATGGCAATGAGGCCGTGGTGGTGGTTCAAGCGGTCAAACCCGGCGACCCGGCGGGCATCAGTGCGGAAGACAAGCAATCGCTGGGAGCGGAAATTCAGCAAGCCAGTGCGCAACGGAGTTTGGCCGCGCTGATGGCGACCCTGCGCAGTGAGGCGAAGGTCAAGATTCATTCTTCCGTCGAGAAATCAGTGAAGCCGTAACAGGCTGTTGAAAAAATGGTTTCAACCGCCTGTTAATGCAAGCCAAGGATGGCTTGCCCGAAAATCAAGCTTCGTAAGTGCTCGATTCTCTCCCGTCGTTACGGGCGTGACCCGAAACGATGGGGTTGAAAAAAGACAGGGAAGTCTTTTTTCAACATCCTGGTAAGATGCGCCCGATTGTTCTCTTGAAAACAAAACCCCCGCCAACTGCTTGGCGGGGGTTTTTTCATGGGTTTGGCCTTTGCGACGCTCTGCCCGCGAGAGGCAGAGGATGAGGGCAGAGGTCGCTCGGCCAGAGATTTACTGAACGCTGCTGCGCAGGCTCCGTGCCGAGGCCACCATCGCTTCCAGTGAGGGAATTACTTCCGCCCAGCTGCGGGTTTTCAGGCCGCAATCGGGGTTGACCCACAGCCGTTCTGCCGGAATTTTATCCATCGCCAAGCGCAGCCGTGGGGTGATTTCTCCTGCCGTGGGAATTTGCGGCGCGTGAATGTCGTAGATGCCGGGGCCGATGGCATTGGGGTAGGCGAAGTCGGCAAACGCATCCAGCAATTCCATGTTAGAGCGCGTGGTTTCGATGGTGATGACATCGGCATCCAATGCGGCGATGGATTCGATGATGTCGTTGAACTCGCTGTAGCACATGTGGGTGTGAATCTGCACATCGGCTGGCGCGTCCTTCACCGCCCATTTGAAGGCGCGCACCGCCCAGGTGAGGTAGCTCGCCCAGTCTTTTTTGCGCAGCGGCAAGCCTTCGCGGAATGCCGGTTCATCCACCTGAATCATGCCGATGCCCGCCGCGATCAGGTCATTCACCTCGTGGCGCAGGGCTTCGGCGATTTGGTAGCCGATGGTTTCGCGCGATAAATCGTCGCGCACGAAGGACCAAAATAGGATGGTGACGGGGCCGGTGAGCATGCCTTTGACCGGCTTTTGGCTCAGGGATTGGGCGAATTGGCTCCACGCGACCGTCATCGGGCGGCTGCGATGCACATCGCCCCAAATGATCGGCGGTTTGACGCAGCGCGAGCCATACGATTGCACCCAGCCTTCTTGCGTGAACGCGAACCCATCGAGCTGTTCACCGAAGTATTCAACCATGTCGTTGCGCTCCGCCTCGCCATGAACCAGCGCATCCAAACCAATCTGTTCTTGCGCGGTAATGACCTGACGGATTTCCGCCTGCATGGCCGCTTCGTAGTCTGCCAAGCTGATGGCCTGATTTTTGAACGCCTTCCGCGCGGCACGAATCTCTTGAGTCTGCGGGAACGAGCCGATCGTGGTGGTTGGGAAGGCGGGCAGGTTAAACCGTGCCTGTTGCGCGGCGGCGCGCTCGGCAAAGGCGTCTTGGCGGCTGACTTCGGCCTGACGAATCCGCGTTTGCAAGGGTTTGAGTGCCTGAACATGGCGACCCGGTGCGGCATCCAGCGCGGCACGGGCAGCGGTGGCAGCGGCGATTTCGGCGGCAATCGCGGCGCGACCTTCGCTCAAGCCCCGCGCCAAGGCCGCCAGTTCCCCGAGTTTTTGCCGTGCGTAGCTCAGGGCGTTGCGCAATACCGGCGGTACTTGGGTTTCAAACTCGGCATCGACCGGAACATGCAGCAGCGAGCTGCTCGGCGCCAGCCAGAGGCGGTCGCCCAAGCGGCGATGCAGCGGCTCCAGCCGATCCAGCAGGGCGGCCAAATCGGCGCGCCAAATCGAACGGCCATCAATAATGCCGACCGAGAGCACCTTGTATTCGGGCAGGCGATCCGCCACCGCCAGCAGATCGGGCGTGGCCACCGCGTCAATATGCAGGCCATCGATCGGCAGATTGGCCGCCATCGCCACGGCGCCATTGATGTCGCCAAAGTAAGTCGTCAACAGCAAGCTAATGCCGACGGCTTTCAGTCGATGGTAGGTCGGTTCAAAGGCTGCGAGCCAGGCCGTCGGTAAATCCAGCGCCAAAATCGGTTCGTCGATTTGCACCCAAGAAACGCCCAACGCGTGCAGTTGGGTCAACAGGGTTTGGTACGCCGCCGCCAGTGCGGGCGCTTTGGCGAGACGCCCCGCCTCGTCGATGCCACGGCTCAAGTACAAGAAGGTCAGCGGGCCGACCAAAACCGGCTTAGCCTGCGGATTTTCCGCCAACGCCTCACGCACCAAATCCAAATACCGCGCGGAATCCAGCCGAATGGGCTGATCGGCCGCGAGCTCGGGCACGAGGTAGTGATAATTGCTGTTGAACCATTTTTTCATCGCCAACGGCGCGACATTCTGGCCGTCGATTTGTTGACCGCGACCCAACACGAATAGCGCCTCGGCGGTATTGGCCAGCGTGCCGAACCGTGCCGGGGTTTGGCCGAACAGCAGCGCGGTATCGGCCATGTGGTCGTACAAAGAAAAATCCCCAACCGGTGGTCGGCTGATGTGCGCGGCGGCATAATCGGCGCGCTGGCGGGCGCGGATTTGGCTGGCGGTGTGTTCCAGCGCGGCGAGCGGCGTCGCTCCGCGCCAATACTGTTCTTGCGCCCACTTGAGTGCGCGGCGTTCACCAATGCGCGGAAAACCGAGCACATGCGTGGTCAGGGAAGGGGTTGTGGTCATCGAAGGTATTCTCAGGGTGGTTGAATCACGCTGAGCACGATACTTCAGGCGGCAAGATGACGGCTATTGATGAATATTCAGATTAAAGATGATTTTTTTGTTGGGCTGGAGGCGCTATGGCGTGGTTAATCACCAAATATCTCATCACCGCCGGGGTGATTGTGCTGGTTTCTGAAGCAGCCAAGCGCAGTGACAAACTCGGCGGTTTGCTGGGCGCGCTGCCGTTAGTGACGATCATGGCCTTGATTTGGCTGCATGTGGGGCAGCAGCCGCAAGAGAAAATCGCCAATCATGCGTGGTACACCTTTTGGTATGTG
>DYMR01000087.1:5571-8203 GCA_020721485.1 Halothiobacillus neapolitanus
GCCTGGGTATGAACCTTGTGCCTCATAGCCACTTCATTAAACCCAGTTCATAGGGATGCAATTGCTGCGGGTGATGCGGCACCAGCCGGAAGCGGAACCGTTGCAGCCCGGCGAGCGAGGTGTTGAGTGCGAAGCGATATACCGCGCGGGGGCTGGCCGGCGTTTGCGGGCTGGCCGTGGCGGTAAAGCGGGTGTGGGTGTGCCATTGATCGTGCGCATCTTGGCTGCCAAACAGGCATTCGACCGCCAAATCGTCAGGCTTCAAGCCATTCAGGGTGACTTCTACCGCCAGTTCGAGGGTGTCCGAACTGTGTACTTGCGACGGAAGCTCGCTGATGAGCCGACCGTCCACACCGCTCCACGCCGCGCGTGCCCGCTGTTTGAACTGCTCTAAATCGTGCGCCAAGCTGCCAGATTGAGCGCGCAGCGTGCGGCCATGTTGCGCCGCAGGCAGGTAGTGGTGTTGGATGTAGTCGCAGACCATGCGCGCGGCGTTGAACTGCGGCAGGATGGTGCGAATCGCCATTTTCGCGTACCGAATCCAGCGTTGCGGCAGCCCTGCATGGTCGCGGTCGAAGTACATTGGCTTGACTTCGGTTTCGAGCAGGGTCAACAGATCGCTGGCCTCTTCACTGTCGCAATAATCGTGATTAAAGCTGCGGTCGTAGGGTTTGATCGACCAGCCATTCGCCACGCCGTTTTCGCTGTGGTAGCCCTCGCCCCACCAGCCGTCGGCGACGGACAAATTCAGCACACCGTTCAAGCCGGCTTTTTGCCCCGAGGTGCCGGAGGCTTCCAGCGGATATTCCGGGTTGTTCAGCCACACATCGCAACCCGCCACGAGCTTGCGCGCCAGCGCCATGTCGTAGCCTTCGAGAATCAGCACGCGGCCATGAAATGCCGGATCGTTGGCGAGCTGCCAAATTTCACGAATCAGCGCCTTACCCGGTTCGTCGGCGGGGTGCGCCTTGCCCGCGAACACGAACACCACCGGGCGCGTTTCATCGGCCAGTAATTTTGCGAGACGCGCGCGGTCGCGGAACAGCAGATTGGCGCGTTTGTAGGTGGCGAAGCGGCGGGCAAAGCCGACCAGCAGCACTTCGGATTCGCCCCGTTGCAGATACCGCAGCGTGCGTTCGATGCGAATATCGCTCATGCCATCTTGCGAGAGTTGCTCGGTCATGCGGCGGCGAATATCCACCAGCAATTCGGCTTTGATGGCCGAGCGCACCGACCAGAACCGATCCGGCGGGATTTGATCGACAAACTTCCAATACGACGAATCCCGCAGGTGCCAGCGCCAATCTCGGTGCAAGCTATTGAATAATTGGGAAAGCTCGCGGGCGAGGAAGGTGTCCACATGCACGCCATTGGTCACATGCGTGATGGGGTTTTCGGCGGCGGGCACTTCCGGCCAAAACCCACTGGCCATCTCCGACGCGACGCGGCCATGAATCTCGGATACCCCGTTGTGTTGGCGTGAGCCGTGCAAAGCGAGCGCGGTCATGTTGAAGCCGGGTTCGCTGCCCTGCCGACCGAGGCCGAAAAACGCCTCGCGCGTGAGGCCGATTTGCGACCAGTAGGCGGAAAAATACTCATCGGTCAGCTCATCGCTGAACACATCGTGCCCGGCGGGCACCGGCGTATGCGTGGTGAACACCGTGCTGGACGCCACCATTTCCAAGGCCATGCCCGGCGATTCGCCGCCGTGCACATGCTCGCGCATCCGTTCGAGCACCTGAAAGGCCGAATGCCCTTCGTTGATGTGCCACGCCGTCGGGGCCAGCTTCAAGGCCCGCAAGGCCCGCACGCCGCCAATGCCGAGCACCAGTTCTTGCTCGATGCGCGTGCGCCGATCGCCACCGTACAGCCGGTAGGTGATTTGCCGATCATTCGGGCTGTTTTCCGGCAGATCGGTATCCAGCAAATACAGCCGAATGCGGCCGATGGCCGCCTGCCAAACCCGCGCCAGCACGGTTCTGCCGGGCAGTTCGACGGTCACGCTGAGCGCACGGCCATCGGCATCCGCCGCCGGGCTGATCGGCAGCGTGTGAAAATCCAGATCCAAGTAAGAGGCAATCTGATTGCCCTGCGCGTCAATGTTCTGCTTGAAATAGCCTTGGCGATACAGCAGACCGACCGCCACGAATGGCAGCCCGACATCGGAAGCGGCCTTACAGTGATCGCCTGCCAAAATCCCGAGGCCGCCGGAATAAATCGGCAGCGATTCATGAAAGCCGTATTCGGCGCAGAAGTACGCAATCAGATCGTTGGGTTGCAGCTTGGTGGCAATTTCGGGCGGTAAGGGCTGCGCAAGATAATCGTCGAAATGGCGGCAGGCATCGTCAAAATCCGCCAAAAACACCGGATCGTGCAGCACGGCATCCAGTTTTTCTTGCGCCACCCGCTGCAAAAACAACCGAGGGTTATCCCCGGTTTCTTGCCAGCACGCGCAGTCGATCAGGCTGAATAAATGCCGAACCTCGCGCCGCCAGCTGTAATACAGATTGTTGGCCAAATCTTCCAAGCGTTGCAGCCGCTGCGGCAAACGGGGGGTGATTTCCAGGGTGTAAATCGACGAAGCCATGCGTACCAACCTCTTCCTTAAAAGCCAAGTCCAAAAAAGCCAAGC
>DYMR01000088.1 GCA_020721485.1 Halothiobacillus neapolitanus
ACCTTGGGCAGAAAATCGACCACATATTCCGCGCCGCGATACAGCTCGGTATGGCCTTTTTGCCGACCGAAGCCTTTGACTTCAGTCATCGTGATGCCCTTGGCACCGACGGTGGAGAGTGCTTCGCGCACATCGTCGAGCTTAAAGGGCTTGATAATTGCCGTAATTAGTTTCATGACATTCCCCTTGGCGAAACCGCATCAGAAGCTCTTGGTGAGTGACAGCACTGCACCTGGGCCGCCGACATATTTGCTGCCGCCTGCTGCGCCGCTATAGGTGTAGGCAGATTTTTTGGCATTGGTATCAACATACGCGAGGCCAACCGACCAGCCCGGTGCGAAGGAACCCGCCGGGAAGGCGTAAGTCACGCCGAGCAACCAGTCGGTGTAGTTGTACACATCGTTGCCGGCGCCTTTAACCCATTGATGACCCACATGGCCGTTCAGGGTCACGGTGTCGGTCAGCGGGTAGTTGGCATCGGCTTGCAGGTAGGTTGAGCCTTTGCTGTCGGTGGCGCCGAAGAAGTTGTTGGTGGTGACATTGTATTTCGCAGTCAACCACTTATAAATCAAGGCGGCATGCAGTTCGAAGGTGTTGTACTTGGTGGTGGTGCCCGCGATTTCTGAACCAGGGTAGAAGTAGTACAGGCCGCCGACATCCAAGGACAGGTCATCGGTGAACTTGTACACCCAGCCGCCGAAGAAATCGTTTTCCATCGCCCAGCCGTTATCCGGGCTGTTGTACATGTTGGTCGATACCATCGAGCCCCACCAACCGGCGTAGAAGCCAGCGGGCAAGCCTAGGTTGATGCCGGTTTGCAGCGCGGGTTTTTTGTAGTTTTGGGAGATACCACGGAAGCGGTAGTCGCTCACAATCGCGGCGCTGCCGGTGATGCTGACCGCCGGGGCGGCGTCATCGGCAAAGACGGCCGGGGCGGCGATGGCGCCAAAGCCGGTCACGATTGCGGTAGCCAACAGAGTTTTCTTCAAAGTTTTCATGGATTCGTTCCTCATTTTGTTCAGGCATGACAAGATGCACCGGAGCCATTACAGAATCCGTGCCAATTTTCTATGTTGTTGTAATTATTCGGTAATGTTTGGCTGGGCGGGTATTGTTTGCGCTGACTAGCCTTTATTTGGTGCATCACGGGATTTACTGGCAACCCAAATTGGTGCAATCGGGGCATGGGGCGCGCTTGCAAGCGGGGCGCGCTTCTTCAAGAATCTAAAATTCGTTCGGGTCATCTTGTGGGGGAGTGGACTATGTCATTGGCACACACGCTGGAAGAGCTGTCGCAACGCATCGAACAGGCGTTGCCCGAGGGGTTGAAGCAAACCAAGGGTGAGATCGACAAAACCATTCGCCAAGCGGTGTTGAATGCATTTGGCAAAATGGAATTGGTGACACGGGATGAATTCGACATTCAAACCCAGGTGCTGGCCCGCACCCGCGCCAAGCTGGAAGCCTTGGAACAGCGCGTGGCGGTGTTGGAAGCCCGTCAGGGCGAGGCGGATCGTTCGCCGCCCGCTGCCTGATTGGTGCTCATAAAGGATTTAATCAGAGGTTCCCAAGGGATAGTGGATGAGTATCGCCAAGGTCTATAGCCGCGCCCAAGCGGGGATTGATGCCCCGTTGATTACGATTGAAGCGCATGTGTCCAATGGCTTGCCGAGCATTACGGTGGTCGGTTTGCCGGAAACGGTGGTGCGGGAAAGCCGCGACCGGGTGCGGGCGGCCATTTTGTCGTCCGGGTTTGAGTTTCCGCCCCGCCGCTTGACCATCAACCTCGCCCCTGCCGATCTGCCCAAAGAAGGGGCGCGCTTCGATTTGCCGATTGCCTTGGCCATTTTGTTGGTCACGGGGCAAATTCCGGGCGACCCCGCCGCGCAGGCGCAGTGGGTGGCGGGCATGGAATGTGTGGGCGAGCTGTCGCTGGATGGCGGCGTGCGCGGTGTGCGCGGGGCGCTTTCGGCGGCGTTGGGCGCGCGCGAGGCAGGGCGGTCGCTGTTTCTGCCCGCCGCCAATGCCGAGGAGGCGACGGTGGTGCGTGGGGCGCAAGTCGCGGCCGTGCCCCATTTGCGGGCATTGGTCGCCCAAGCCGCCGGGCAGCAGTCGTTGCCGTGGTTGGCGGCGCGTCCGCCAGAGCGAACCGATCCGGCGGCGGCGGGTGATCTGGCCGATGTGCGCGGGCAGCCGCGCGCCAAACGCGCCTTGGCGCTGGTCGCTGCCGGCGCGCACAACTTGTTGCTGATCGGCCCGCCCGGCGCGGGCAAAAGCATGTTGGCGCAACGACTGCCCGGCATTCTGCCGCCGATGACCGAGGCGGAAGCCATCGAAGCGGCGCGCATCGCCTCGGCATCCAGCAGCGGTTTTACCGTGGCGGATTTCGGCCAGCGCCGTTTTCGTCATCCGCACCATTCGGCCTCAGCGGTGGCCTTGATTGGTGGCGGCTCAACCCCTCGGCCGGGCGAGATTTCGCTCGCGCATCACGGGGTGTTGTTTTTGGATGAGTTGCCGGAATTTGATCGACGGGTACTCGAAGCCCTGCGCGAGCCGCTGGAAAACGGCTTCATCACCATTTCGCGGGCGGCGCAGCAGGTGGAATTCCCCGCGCGCTTTCAGTTGATCGCGGCGATGAATCCCTCGCCGCAGGGTGAGGAGGTGCATTCCCTAGCGGCGCAGCGCTACCGGGCGCGGATTTCCGGCCCCTTGCTCGATCGGATTGATCTGCAATTGGAGTTGCCGCGCGTGGCGGCGGCGGACTTGCACCCCGATGGTGCACCCGAGGTGCGTTCGGCAGAAATTCGCGCGCAGGTGGCGACCGCGCGGGCACGCATGGTGGCGCGGCAAGGTAAGCCGAATGCGGTGCTGATGCCGAGCGAATTGAATGCGGTGGCCGCGCTGGCGCCGGCCGATGCCGCCCTGTTGCATCGGGCGCTGGATCAATTGAAGTTGTCGGCGCGGGCGCGCGACCGCATTTTGAAGGTTGCCCGCACCATTGCCGATTTCGACGGTAAGCCCGCGATTGACACGGCGGCGCTGACCGAAGCCTTGGGCTACCGCGCACTGGATCGGTTGTTCAGCCCGTCGTGAGTTCGGTCAGGAGTTGATCTACCCGCGCGGTGTCGAAGGGGCCAATTTTTTGGTAGCGAATGTTGCCCTTGCCATCGAGCACAAAAAAGGTGGGCGTTAACCGCACCGGGCCGAAGGCTTCCGCCGCTGCGCCGGTTTTGTCTTGCAGCACGGTGTAGGGAATGTGTTTTTCCGAGACCATCGCCTTGAGCTGGCCGAGGTCGTCGTAGCTCATCGCCAGGCCAATCACTTGCACGCCCTTGGCGGCGAATTTGTCGTACAGCGCGCTCATGTGCGGGATTTCTGCCACACAACCAGGGCAGGTGGTCGCCCAAAAAGTGATCGCCATCGGCTTGCCCGCAAACTGCCCCAAGCTCACCGGGGCGCCATCCAAATTTTGCACGGTCAAGCGGTCGAGCTGGAGGGCGGTTTCGGTGGAGCAGCCGCTTAAACCGCCAAGCAGGGTGCCGACGGTGCCGGCGGTGGCAAGCCCCAGCCAATGACGGCGGGTGGGTGAAAAATGGCGATGGCTCATGAAATCCTCAGGCGTGGGGTGATGGGTTAACAGGCGGTTAAACAATGGTTTCAACTGCCTGATAAATCAATCGGTTAAGGCGCTTCATCCAGGCGCTGGCGGGTGAGCACGCCAAAACTGCGCTTGAACGGCGGCACGGTGATGCGTTGGCCAATCAGCGTATCGACCTTTTCGGCGCGCATCAGTTCACGCGCTTCCGTCAGTGTCAGCCCAATATCGGCGGTGCGGGCGTTGATCGTCGGCAGAATTTCGCGCCAAATCAGTTCATCGGGCGGCGGCGCATCGTCGGCCACGGGGGGCAATTGCGCGAGCCAGCGCGCGGCCGATTCGGCGGTGATGACGGCGGGCGGTTCTTCTCCGGCGGCGCGAAAAATCAGCCAATTGGGTTCAGTCGCCAGCGCCGCGCGCAGACTTTCGGCGTGACCCTGCGCCGGTAGTTCGATGATTTTTCGATCAATGATGCTGCCGATGGCGACATCATTCGCGCCGCGCCAGAGCGAAAACGCGGCAATGGAATGGGCATTGGCGCGCAAGGCGGCGTCGTAAATCCCGGCCTCGCCGAAGAGCTGGCGGCTGGTGAGGTTGGCGATCAGGATGGTCAGCATGGCCGGCATGATCGCGCTGGTGCTGCCGGTGAGTTCGATCACCGCCGTCAGCGCGGCCAGCGGCGCTTGCAACACCGCCCCCATCATCGCGCCCATGCCCAGCACAGTGTAAAACGCGACTTCGCTCGGCGCGCTTTGGGTCACTTCAAGCAAGCCCATGCCGACGGAGGCGCCGGCAAACCCGCCGATAACTAGGGTGGAGCCGACCACGCCGAGCGGCAGACCGGCGCCAAAGGTGATGGCGCTCAGCACGCCTTTGGCCAAGGTGAGGGCGAACAAGAACCCCATGGTCAGCCCGGCGGCCGCCGCGACATTGATCGTGCCGTAGCTGAGACTCATGACTTGGGGCAGCCACAGGCCGATGACGCCGGTCAGTAGCCCGACCAGCGCGAACCGCCACAGCACGGGCCACTCTTTGGTGCGTTGAATGGTAAGCATCGACAGCCCGTTGAACGCGGCGGCGGCGACGCCGAGCGCCAGCCCCAAGCCGACCAGCACGGAAACCTCCCACCACGCGAGACTGTGATCGAGCGTGATGTCGAACGCGGGGTTATTGCCGAATACGAGGGTAGAGAGCAGCGCGCCGGCGGACGAGGCCAGCATCACCGGCACGAAGCTGGCGAGGGTGTATTGCCGCACAATCACTTCGAGCGTGAACAGCACGGCGGCTAAGGGCGTGTTGAACGAGGCCGCAATGGCCGCCGCCGCGCCGCATCCGACCAAAGTTCGTGTGCTGTTGTGCGGCAGATGCAGCCAGTGGCTAATCAAGCTGCCGCCGGTCGCGCCCATGTGTACGCCGGGGCCTTCGCGCCCGCTCGACAACCCGACCAGCAGCGCCCACAACCCGCTGAAAAATTGCACCACGGCGTTTTGCCACGGCAATTCCGCGTTGTAGCGATGAAAACGCAGCAGGGTGAAGCCAATGCCGACGGTGCGCCGCGCGGGGGCGAGCCGAGAAAACGCCAAACCCAGCACCACCGCGCCGAGCACAGGCAATAAAAACCGCCAGATGAGCGGCAGCGAGGCGTATTCCCCGGCGACGGACAACCCCAAGACATAAATCTGCCCGGCGGTGAGCAACAGGTGAAAAATACTGATGAGCAACGCGCTGATTAGGCCGACCAGCAGGCCGAGCACACTCAAGGGGATGAGGGCATCTTCCTGCGAGAGTCGCAGCCGCCAGGGATCCAGCCATTGATGGAATCGGGTACGCATTGCGCTTGCTCAACTTTTGCTCGAAGGAATATCGCCGCACCGCTGGGCGCAACAATATCGAGGAATTCTGTTGTTATGATGCGTCATCACGGCGCGCTGCGCCACGCTATTGGCCATGAGGAGGCATGATGAAGAAAATTGGCATTGTGGGTGGCACGGGCTACACCGGTGTTGAATTGATGCGCCTGCTGGCACGGCACGGCGGGGTGGAAATTTCTGCGATCACTTCGCGCGCGGAGGCCGGCACGCCGGTGTCGGCGATGTATCCGAGTTTGCGCGGCGCGGTGGAGGTGTGTTTCACCCGCCCGGATGAAACCGACCTCACCGCCTGCGATTTGGTTTTTTTCGCTACGCCCAATGGCATCGCGATGGAGCAAGCGCCGGCGCTGTTGGCCGCCGGGGTGAAGGTGATTGATCTGGCGGCGGATTACCGCATTAAGGATCTATCGGTTTGGTCGCAGTGGTATGGCATGACGCACGCCAGCCCCGATTGGGTCGAGCGCGCGGTGTATGGTCTGCCGGAACTGTATCGGGCGGAAATTCGCAGCGCGCAGTTGGTGGCGAATCCGGGGTGCCATGTCACCGCCGCGACCTTGGGTTTGCTGCCGGTGATGGGCAAAGATTTCGTCGATCACAGCCGCATCGTGGCGGATTCGAAATCCGGCACCAGCGGCGCCGGGCGCAAAGCCGAAGTGCCGATGCTGATGGCGGAAGCCGGTGAGAGCTTCAAAGCTTATGCCGCTGGCGGGCATCGCCATCAACCGGAGATTGTGCAAACCCTGACGGCGGTGTCGGGGCAGGCCGTGGGGCTGACTTTCGTGCCGCACTTGGTGCCGATGGTGCGCGGCATCGAGGTGAGTTTGTATCTTCCCCTCACGCAGGAACCGGCGGAATCGCTGGATGCGCTGTATCGGGATTATTATGCGCAAGAGCCGTTCGTGGATGTGCTGCCGCCGGGCAGCCACCCGGAAACGCGCAGTGTGCGCGGCAACAATTTATGCCGTATGGGCTTGTTCCGGCCGAAAGGATCGACCATGCTGGTGGTGAGTTCGGTGATCGACAATCTGGTCAAGGGCGCCGCCGGCCAAGCCGTGCAAAACATGAATTTGATGCTCGGATTTCCGGAAGCGCAAGGCTTGGATCTCATCGCCCTATCGCCGTAAAACCTTATTGGGAGACTGCCATGACTACCCCCGACACCCTCGATGAAGTGCCGCTGATTTTTACCGACAACGCCGCGCGCAAGGTCAAAACCCTGATGGATGAAGAGGGCAACCCGAACCTGAAGCTGCGAGTGTTCATCACCGGCGGCGGATGCTCCGGCTTTCAATACGGCTTCATGTTTGAAGAGGCCGCGCAGGAAGACGACGCGCAGGTCGAGCGCGGCGGAGTCACGCTGTTGGTCGATCCCATGAGCATTCAATATCTGGAAGGCGCCGAAATTGATTACAAAGAAGATGTAACCGGCGCGCAGTTCGTGATTCGCAACCCGATGGCCGCCACGACTTGCGGCTGCGGCTCCTCCTTTTCTATTTGAGCATCGCCATGGATACCCAACTCGCCTACATTCCCGGCTTGCAAGGCGTGCCGGCCACGCAATCGCGCATTTCCTTTCTGGATGGTCAGGAAGGCTTGCTGACTTATCGCGGCTACCGCATCGTCGATCTCGCCCGGCAAAGCACCTTTGAAGAAACCGCTTGGGTGCTCATCAACGGCGAATTGCCCACGCCCGAGCAACTGGCGTGCTTCGATGGCGAGCTGCGGGCGAATCGGCGCGTGAAATACAATGTCCGCGACATCATGAAGTTCCTGCCGATCGACGGGCATCCGATGGAAGCGCTGCAAACCTGCGTGGCCAGCCTCGGCATGTTCTATCCGGGTCAGGAGCGGATGACGGCCAACGGGATCAGCGCCGACAGCGAGTTCGTCGAGCAAATGATCGTCAAAATTCTCGCGAGTATGGCGACCCTGGTGGCGATGTGGGAACACATTCGCCGGGGCGATGACCCGGTGCCGCCGCGCAAAGACTTAACCTACGCCGAAAATTTTCTGTACATGATGAATGAGCGCGAGCCGGATCCGGTCGAGGCGCGCATCATGGACGCTTGCCTGGTGCTGCATGCCGAGCACACCATTAATGCGTCTACCTTTTCCGCGCTGGTGTGCGGCTCAACGCTCGCTCCGCCTAATTTGGTGGTCGCGTCCGCCATTGGCACGCTGGCCGGCCCCTTGCATGGTGGCGCGAATCAGCGCGTGCTGAATATGCTCGATGAGATCGGTTCCGCCGCGAAAGTGGCCGACTGGCTCGATCAACGGCTGGCCAACAAACAGGTCGTGTGGGGGTTTGGGCATCGGGAATACAAGGTGAAAGACCCGCGCGCCGACATTCTGCAAGGCTTGCTCGAACAGCTGCGCGAACACCGTCAGGGCGATGTGTCGCCGCTGTATGAGGTGGCGATGGAGCTGGAACGCTGCGCGCAAGAGCGGCTGGCACCCAAGGGCGTCTACCCGAATGTCGATTTTTATTCCGGCCTGCTGTACGAAGCGCTCGGCATCCCGCGCGATCAGTTCACCCCGATTTTCGCCATTTCGCGCACGGCGGGCTGGCTGGCGCACTGGAAAGAGCAATTGAACAACAACCGCATTTTCCGCCCCACGCAGGAATATCAGGGGCACTTACCGCGCGCGTACCAGCC
>DYMR01000089.1 GCA_020721485.1 Halothiobacillus neapolitanus
TAACAGGATGTTGAAACGATTTTCCAACAGGCTGTTATTGCGCTGAAGCCACTTTCCCGCCGCCGGGGCATGTGTTCATCACGCCACCCACTTTGCCGGTCAGCAGCAGAAAATCACCGAACGGCCCCATCACATTCGCCGCTTCCATTTTCGGCCCTTGGAATTGCAGCTTGCCGGACATCATCGCGCCCATAGCGCCGCAGCCCCAAGAGCCTTTGCCCATGCACGACCAGTCTGAATCGGTCGCGTGCATCAAGTAATCCACATCTTCATTGAGCTTGGCCGTTTGCACCGCCCCGCCGTAGACGCACATCGCCTTTCCATCTTTGGGGGCGATGTGCAGTTCGACGCGACTGGCCGCACCGCAGCCATCGCGGTACATCTGCAACACCTTGAAGCCCTTACCGCCGTTATTGCTGGCCCAGCCCCCTTGACCGCCCAAATCGGTGGTCAGGGTTGAATTCTGGTTCCATGCCGCGCAGGCCTGTTTAGCCCAGGCATCATCCATAAAGCTTTCGGCTTGCGCCGCACACAGGCTGCTGCCCAATAAGGCAGAAAGGGCGAGAAATGCCGCACGCGGCAGACGGGAATTTGCTGAACGGAACATGAAGTGATTTCTCCTGGTGGTTGTCATCGTTATAACTCGGCACCTAGAGAAGCGAACCACAGGAAACGGACAGAACCGTTTCGCAATGCGCACCTTCCCTAGCGCGTCGGCCAGCGAATCATGCGGAAACCCGCGCAGGCACGCCACCAGAATTTTTTGCTTTGCAATAAAACGCGGCAATGGATTACCGCAGCGGTGCTCATCCAATGCCCCAACCGTATAGCTCGCTCGGCAATCAAATTTATTTCTTATGTTGACAAAAAAACTTATATATTAGAAAAGTCTTATTGAACACCCACCGGAGGCTCCCATGTTGCGCCAACGATTGAACTCGCCCTACTCCCCGCTGTACTTTCTGGCCGCCCTCGGCGGCGGTGGGTTAGCCGTGTCGTTTTACATTTATTTGATGTTTTTGCTGCCCCACCCGGACACCCCAATGGTGACCTTCACCGACCTGCGCCGCGTCTTCGATCAAGGCGACGCCGTCAGCATGGGGCTGACCGCCGCCGCCCTACTGGCGATTGCGGTGTTTGCGTTCTGGCACTTTCGGCTGCTGTGGTGGAATGCGCAGCAATGGCGCGCTTTTGTCAAAACGCCCGCCTACACCGAATTGAAACAGGGCAATGCAGAAATCAGCCTCATGAGCATTCCGCTCACGCTGGCGATGTCGGTGAATGTGCTGTTTGTGCTCGGCGCGCTGTTTGTTCCCGGTCTGTGGTCGGTCGTCGAATGGCTATTCCCGCTCGCCCTCTTGGCATTTGCCCTGATCGGCCTGATGGGCTTGCGGATTTTGCTGACCTACTTCGCGCGGGTGCTTGTCGGCGGCAAGCTGGATTTCACCACCAACAACAGCCTCGCGCCGATGATTTCCCTGTTCGCGCTGTCGATGATTACCGTCGGCTTGGCCGCGCCTGCGTCCATGTCGCACAACAGCACCACGATTGCGGTCGCCATCGCCCTGTCGCTGTTCTTTTTCACCATTGCCGCGCTGCTGTCGCTCATCAAGCTGGTGAACGGCTTCGCCTCGATGATGGCGCAAGGCATTAATGAATCGGCCAGCCCCAGTTTGTGGATCATGATTCCGATTTTGACCCTGCTCGGCATCAGCACCATTCGCCTGACGCACGGCCTGCACCACGGGTTCGATAACCCGCTGAACATGAGCAGCCTGTATGTGCTCAGCGCCATCATTCTTTCAGCGCAAATTTTGTTCGGCCTGCTCGGCTACGCCGTCATGCAACGGTTGGGCTATTTCCGCGATTATCTGCGCGGCAACAAGGGCAACGCCGGCAGCTTTGCCTTAGTCTGCCCCGGCGTCGCGTTTTTCGTGTTCGGCATGTTTTTCTTGAACATCGGCCTGACGCAAAACCACATCATCGGCCACGGTTCTTGGGCCTATTTTTTGCTGATGGCGCCGTTTGTTTGGGTGCAGTTCAAAACGATCCAGGCGTTTTTCCTGCTGAAACAGCGCATCCTGAATGAACCGCGCGCTGCCGCCGCTGAGGCGGCCTGATTAGAAGACTTGATTAGCGCGCCACGGCCTGTTCCGAAACCACCTGATTCTGATAGCGCTGGTGTAAATCCAGCACCCGCGTGACATAGTTTTGGGTTTCGTTGTACGGGGGAACGCCGTCATATTTTTGTACGGCACCCTCGCCCGCGTTATAGGCCGCCACGGCCAACCGCTGATCGCCATGGAATAAATCCAGCAAAAACGCCAGATACGCCACCCCGCCGGCAATGTTTTGCTGCGGATTAAAGCGATCCGCCACGCCAAACCGCGCCGCCGTTTGGGGCATCAACTGCATCAAGCCACCCGCACCCGCCGAAGACACCGCATTCGGGTTAAACGCGCTTTCCGCATGCATCACCGCCCGCACCAAGGTCGGATCGACCCCGTATTGCCGCGCGTAATAATTGATTTCATCGTCGTAGGTGTGCACATCCAGCCGAGGCACAATCTGAAAACCGTCCCGCCAGGCCTTCGGCTTCGTCCACGCGCTTTTCTGGAATAACTTGTAGCCGGAATCTTTGTGCGGCACGACATTGGTCAAATGCGCCACGCCATTGGCATCGCGCATGACATATACATCCGCCTGCGCCGCGCCGCTCACCGCGAAGCCCGCGCCGAACAGCACGGCTAGAATCACCCCTCGGCGCCGAATCATTCGTTCCCGCTCCTTGTCGCCAAATGCGCCAAAATAGACTGGGCACACAGCCCAAACCATTCCCCTCATGCCGCACATCTTAAGCCAAACCGCAGAACACATGAACCCTCAACCGTCATCCACCGCCGCGCCCGCGCAATTCGCACAACTCATGGAGCTGTACGAACACAACTACATCCTCATGCGCCGACTGTTCGGCGATCTCAAACGCTTGAAAACCGGCGACGAATGCCCGTGGCACGCCGAAGTCGGCGCGCAAGTACGATCCGCCACACGGCATACATTAGATATCCATTTTATAGATCAGCGGCAACTCGACAAAAAACAACGCCCGATGCGCATCAAAGTCCGCATCTGCCACGATGCGCGCACCGCCGAATTGGTTGAAAACAGTCGGCGAGCCCACTGCCTTAAAACCAAAGCAACCCACTGTATAAAAAAACAATTTTCACAAAACAAACTCCTTAACGCTTGGCTAAGCGGAGAAGTAGCGCGCTTCCAGCCCGCCTAAGAAAAAAACGCTATACCCGAGCGATTTGCTCAGCTATGCTTCACGGCGCAAAAAATGAAAAAACGATATTGAACCACCCAAAGAACAGGGGAATTCGCCATGCGCCTGACAACCAAGTGCCGCCACGCGGTCACCGCACTCATTCATCTCGCCAATCGCAGCAACGAAGAGCAGACCATCTCACTGAGTGAGATTTCTGCCATTCAAGGGGTGTCGCTGTCGTATCTGGAACAATTGTTCGCCAAAATGCGCCAAGCCGAACTGGTGATTGGCACCCGAGGACCGGGGGGCGGCTACCGCTTGAATCTCGCCGCCAGCGACATCAGCATCGCCGACATCCTCGATGCCATCGACGACCGCTGCCGCGATGACCGGCTTCAGCACTACGACAAAAGCTGCCCAGACAAGCGCAACTTCGCCCAAAACAAATGGAATGAATTTTCGCGGGATCTCTATCTTTATCTGTGCAGCATTCCCCTCTCGCGTTTTGCCGAGCACGATCAGCCCAAACGCGAGCACGCCAGCAACGGCCTGAAACTGCGGACGCACGAGCAACTCGGCGCCGCCTGACCACAAAACCGCCGACGCCGCGCTTGCGCTCGTCGGCAAACGCCTTATAATGCAAGCCCTTTTCGCACCGCCCGTGCCGGGAAAACCCCGGAATCAAGTTCGCAAAAGCTTCACACGGGCGGCGAATTTTTCACTATTCATTCAACGGGATGACTGCCTTCATGCCTTCAGTACGAGTTCGAGACAATGAGCCTTTCGAGGTTGCCGTTCGCCGCTTCAAGCGTTCTTGCGAGAAAGCCGGAATCATCAGCGAACTGCGCGAGCGCGAGTTCTATGAGAAGCCGACCACCGAGCGCAAGCGCAAAAACGCGGCTGCCGTAAAACGCAACCAAAAGCGCCTGTTCAAAGAACAAGCCCGCCGCATTCGTCTGTACTGATCTCGCCCTGCGCGAGGAACGGGAACGCTTCATGAGCGCCATCAAAGCCCGCCTGACCGAAGACATGAAAGCCGCGATGAAATCCGGCGACAAAGCCCGTCTCGGTGTTATTCGCTTATTGCTCGCCGCCCTCAAGCAAAAAGAAGTCGATGAGCGCATCACGCTCACCGATGACGATGTGCTGGGGATTTTGACCAAACAAGCCAAACAACGGCGCGAATCCATCGCCCAGTTTGAAGCGGCCAAACGGCAAGATTTGGTGGATGCAGAGCAGGCCGAACTGGTCATCATCGAATCCTACCTTCCGGCGCAACTCGGTGAAGCCGATGTCCGTGCCGTCATTCAGGCAGAAATTTCGGCACTCGGCGCCACCGGCGCTGCCCAAATGGGCGCCGTCATGAACGCCGTTCGCGGCAAATTGGCAGGCCGGGCAGACATGACGCGCGTCAGCCAGTGGGTCAAGGCCGCGCTCACCGGCGCGTGATCCGCCAAGGCGTGCTCGGGTCGGTTCTTCGACCGGATATCGCCCGATCCACGGGGTCAGTCATAAAAGGCTCCCCGCCTTCGACGCCAGACCGATATACTACGCAGCATCCCGGCGCCAATGCCGCCTCCTCAGCGATGCGTTGCGCACCCACCACCCTCATGACTGCATCAGGCAGGAAGTTTTTGTTATGGGCGACCACTTTCAATTTCTGAATGTTCCGCGACAAGATCCGGAAAAAACCCCGGCCGATGCGCGCGTTCATCAATTCAAAGAAATTTACGGCCAGTTCTCGCCGGAAAAAGCCGGCGAACAAGCGGATCGCTGCCTCGAATGCGGCAACCCGTATTGCGAATGGAAGTGCCCGGTTCACAACTACATTCCCAACTGGCTGAAGCTGATTGCCGAAGGCAAATTACTGGAAGCGGCGGAAATGTCGCACAAAACCAACTCATTGCCCGAGATTTGCGGCCGCGTTTGCCCGCAAGACCGGCTGTGCGAAGGCGCCTGCACCCTGAACGATGGCTTTGGTGCCGTCACCATTGGCTCGGTTGAAAAATACATCACCGACGAAGCCTTCAAACTGGGCTGGCGCCCCGATCTCACCCAAGTGGTTCCGACCGATAAGCGCGTCGCCATCGTGGGCGCCGGACCGGCCGGCCTGGGCTGCGCGGACATTCTCGCCCGTCACGGCGTGAAGGCCGTGGTGTTCGACCGCCACCCGCAAATCGGCGGCCTGCTTACTTTCGGCATTCCGCCCTTCAAGCTTGAAAAAGAAGTCCTGCAAACTCGGCGCGAAATTT
The DNA here is from genome assembly GCA_020721485.1 of Halothiobacillus neapolitanus. GTDB lineage: Bacteria > Pseudomonadota > Gammaproteobacteria > Halothiobacillales > Halothiobacillaceae > Halothiobacillus > Halothiobacillus neapolitanus_B. The sequence continues at coordinate 5,521 of DYMR01000089.1, forward strand.
TTGAAGGCATGGGCATTGAATTCCGCCTGAATACCACGGTCGGCAAAGACATCTCCATCGACCAGTTATTGACGGAATTTGATGCCGTGTTCCTCGGCATGGGCACCTACACCGCCATGAAAGGCGGATTCCCCGGCGAACAGCTCGGCGGCGTCCACGAAGCCCTGCCATTTTTGATCGGCAACATCAACCAATTGATGGGCTACCAAGGCCAAGAGCCGTTTGTCGATGTTCGCGGCCAGCGCGTTGTGGTGCTGGGCGGCGGCGATACCGCGATGGATTGCACCCGCACCTCGTTGCGCCAGCAGGCCGATAAAGTCACCTGCGTGTATCGTCGCGATGAAGAAAACATGCCGGGCTCACGCCGCGAAGTGGTCAACGCCCGCGAAGAAGGGGCGGAATTCTTATTCAACCGCCAACCAGTGGAAATTGTCGGCGAAAACGGCCAAGTGACGGGCGTGCGGTTTGTGCAAACCGAACTCGGCGCGCCCGACAATCGCGGACGGCGCGTGCCGCAGGTCATTCCGCATTCCGAGCACATCGTCGAAGCCGACACCGTGTTGATTGCCTTCGGATTCCGTCCGTCGCCGGCTGCGTGGCTCAACGACATCGGCGTAGAAGTCGATGCCAGTGGCCGCGTTGTCGCCCCGCAAAGCTCGGACAAACCCGCCTTCCAAACCAGCAATCCCAAAGTGTTTGCCGGCGGCGACATGGTGCGCGGCTCAGATTTGGTCGTCACCGCCGTCTTCGAAGGCCGCAACGCCGCCTTCGGCATTCTCGATTACCTCGGCGTCTGATTGCTCCGCCGAGTCGTGCGGCTCGGCACACCCCATCTGATTCGCCCCACCCGATACGCCCCGGAACACGCCCCATGAGCACAGCATCCCCCTTGGTCAACGATCGGTTTTTACGCGCTCTGTTGCGCCAACCCGTGGACTACACCCCGCTGTGGATCATGCGCCAAGCCGGTCGCTATCTGCCGGAATATCGCGCCACCCGCAGCAAGGCGGGCGACTTCATGAGCCTGTGCCGCTCGGCGGAACTCGCCTGCGAAGTCACGCTTCAACCGCTGGAACGGTTTGATCTGGATGCCGCGATTTTATTTTCCGACATTCTCACCGTGCCGGATGCCATGGGCTTGGGGCTGAGCTTTGCCGCCGGCGAAGGCCCGGTATTCGCACACCCCTTGCGCTCACGCGCCGCCATCGAAAAACTGCCGATCATCGACCCGAATCTTGAATTGGGCTATGTGATGAACGCCGTTCGCACGATTCGGCACGCACTCCAGGGGCGCGTCCCGTTGATCGGCTTTTCCGGCAGCCCGTGGACACTGGCCACCTACATGGTCGAGGGCGGCAGCACCAAAGAGTTCGCCCATATCAAGGGGTTGATGTACAGCGATCCGTCCAGCGCGCACCTGCTGCTCGACAAACTCAGCCGTGCCGTGACCGATTACCTCAATGCCCAAGTCCAGAGTGGCGCCCAAGCGCTGATGATTTTCGATACTTGGGGCGGGGTGCTTTCTCCAGACAAATACCGTGAATTTTCATTGCGCTACATGGCGCAAATTGTCGATGGCTTGATTCGCGAACACGACGGCCGCCGCGTCCCCGTGATCGTATTCACCAAGGGCGGCGGCGCTTGGGCACAAGACATTGCCGCAATTGGTGCGGATGCGATGGGCGTGGATTGGACGAGCGATTTGACTGCCGTGCGCCAACAGGTCGGGCATTTGGTGGCCCTACAGGGCAACCTCGACCCCAGCGTGCTGTACGCGCCAGAGCCGGTAATTGAGCAGGAAGTGGCGCGCGTTCTCGCCGCCTTTGGCCACGGCAACGGCCATGTGTTCAATCTGGGTCACGGGATTCATCAACATGTCGATCCCGATCGTGTGCGCTATTTGGTTGATGCGGTGCATCGCTTGAGCCGCCCGTACCACGCGGCGCATTCCTGAACATCCGCACGAGGGCAACCCGACGGGAACACCGGCTACTCGGTCACGCCTTCGGCCTGTAACACCTCCGCCAATTTCGCTGCCGAAGCCCGTGCCATCGGGCTTTTTCCTCCTGCCGCCAGCGGGGCTTCTCGAATGGCCTCCGCCTCAAACACCACCAAATCGAACGGCACTTCAAACGCGACCACACTCAGCACGGTCGCGCGCACGCTGCGCCCGCCCCGGTAGTAATAGCCCCGCTCCGACTCACGAAACGGGATGTTCTTTGCCAACAAAAAATGCAGCACCGCTTCTGGCGGGTCGGCAAACAAGTGCAAGGTAACAACGGAATCTCGATCTGCGGTGCCCGAAAGCACCGAACCCACCAAACGCGGCGAAAACTCAGCCAAAAAGGCCATCGCCCGCAGCGCCTCTTGCCGCAAATGGCGCAAGGCCGCGCCTTGATCTTGCCGAAACACCAGTTGATATTGGCGAACTTCCGACTCTAGCCGCTCCAGATCAACCGCTGAAAATCGAGGATCGAGCGATTGACTCTGCCGCTGCGCCGCTTTGCGCAATGCCGCCGAACGATCCAGCGAAGCATCTTCGGCGCAAAACCGAGCCGCCATACGCAAAACCGCTGCCGAGGCCGGGCCGCCC
>DYMR01000090.1 GCA_020721485.1 Halothiobacillus neapolitanus
TTTTCTGCTGTTCTCTTTTCTTCTGCCCCTGTGTCATTGCCCATTGAACCCACCCTAAATTGGGATTTGCTTTCTCAGGCAGACCATCCGACGACTGAGCCGCAATTCGACGATGTGCCTGCGGTGCCGGATGCCGAGCCGATGGCGCCGGTGGCGCCGGTGGCGGTGCGCTCACTGAGCGATATTGCGGCGGCGCTGGATGGCTTGGCCGAGGCGATTGCGAGCGCTTTGGCGGCGGCGGAGCATTCTGCCGAGCGGTAATCGAACGATCTGAGGTCAATAAAAAAGCCGGAAATTTCCGGCTTTTTTCATGTCGCAGCCAGTGGCTGCCGTGTCGGTTAGCCGGTGTTGCGCATCCCGGCGGCAATCGCGTTAATCGAACGCAGCAAGGGCGCAAGCCATTGATCGCGTTCGGTTTGTGTGGCGCTTTCATCGCGATAACGGCGCAGTAGCACGATTTGAATGTGGTTTAAGACATCCAAATACGGATTGCGTCGCATCATTGAGGTGCCAATGTATTCGTCGATTTCCACCAAGGAATCCACTTCGGCCACGCGCAGCAATTCTTGGTGCGCCCGCTCATATTCCTCGCGGATTTTGTCATAGACGGGGCGCGCCTGGGCTTGATCGGCGACGAGGCTGGCGTATTCGCCGGCAATGTTCATTTCCCCTTTGGTCAGCGAAAGCTGGGTGTTGCGCAGCATGCTGTGGAAAAACGGCCAGTGGGTGAACAGGTGGTGGAGCAACTCCGGTTGGTCTTTGTGGTTTTGCCGCCACGATTTGAGCGCCGAGCCGATGCCATACCAAGCCGGTAGGGTGTGCCGCGATTGTGACCAGCCAAACACCCACGGAATGGCTCGCACAGAGGCTTTGGAGAGGTCGCCCGCTTTGCGCGAGGCCGGGCGTGAGCCGATGTTCAGCAAGCCCAATTCCCGCACCGGGGTGGCTTCAAAAAAGTAATTGAAGAAGAACGGGGTCTGGTCGGTTAAATCGCGGTAGGCTTTTTCGCCGTATTCGGCCAGTTCCGCGACCACGGTTTCGTAGTTTGCCGGGATGGGCGTTTGCGCGCAGACGCGGTGGGCGGAGGCCTTCATCAGCCCGGTGGCGCCCATGGTGAGTTCGTAAATGGCCGTTTCGGTGTTGCTGTATTTCGACGACAGCACTTCACCCTGTTCGGTGAATTTGATTTGCCCTTCCACGGTGCCGGCGGGCAGCGACAGGATGGATTCGTGGGTCGGCCCGCCGCCGCGCGCGACGGTGCCGCCGCGCCCGTGGAACAAGCGGCAGGTGATGCCGTTGGCCTGGGTGAGCGCCAGCACGCGCTTTTGTGCGTTGTACAGATTCCATACGGAGGCGAGGGAGCCGCCATCCTTGCAGGAATCGGAATAGCCGAGCATGGCTTCTTGCAGATTGCCGGACACTTCCAGCAGGGCGCGGTAGGTCGGGTTGGCGAAGAGGGTGCCGAGCACGGATTCAATCGCTTGCAGGTCTTCGATGGTTTCAAACAGCGGGGAAATTTGGATGTCGCAGAACCAGCCGCTGCGGGTTTTGCCCGCCAGCCCGCTGAGCACGGCGAGGAACATGACTTCCAGCACATGACTGGGTTCATGCGTCATCGAGATGACATAGGTGCCAAAACAATCGCGGCTGATGGTGTCGATGAGTTGCCGTTTGACGGCGAACACTTGCAGGATTTCGGCGGTTTCCGGGCTGAGACTTTCTGGCGCGGGCGGCTTGAGCTTGCCCTTGCTGATGAGCGCGGTGAGCGTGGCTTGGCGCGCGGCTTCGTCTTGGTTGAGGTAGTCCGATTTCGGCGCGATCTGGCGCAAAATTTCGGCCACCGCTTGCGTGTGCCGGGTGGATTCTTGGCGTATATCGAGCTGCGTGAGGTGCCAACCGAAGGTTTCGGCCAGTCGGATCAGGTCTTGGATTTCGGCATCGGCCAGCAGCGCATCGCCGGTGGCGATCAGGGTGTCGCGGATGCGGTACAAATCGCGCAGGAATTCATCTTTGTGCGGATACGCCTGCGGGCTGAGCGGTTGCGGATTTTTTTCGATCAGGCTGTTGATGTACGCCAGATTGTGGCGCAGGCGTTGGCCGATGGTGCGCAGCTTGAGCCGGTACGGTTCTTCGGTGAAAAAGCTGTCGCCGGCGTTTTCTGGCGTGGCGATTTCGAGCAGCCGCGCATCTTGATCCAGCCCCAGGCTGACGGGGCAAATCTCTGGGCAAAGCTGGCTGGAATGCGTGAGGAGCCGATCCATGCCCGCCAGCCGTTCAAGATACTCTTCGAGAATGGTTTGCGTGGCGGTACAGACCGCATAGGTGGTGACTTCATGCGTGACGAAGGGGTTGCCGTCGCGGTCGCCGCCAATCCAAGAACCAAAACGCAGGAAGCTCGGTACGGTGATGGCGGCACGGGATTCGCTGGCGGGAAAATTGACCGCCACCGCGCGTTCCAGATAGCGGTAGGCCAGGGGCACCGCATCAAAAATTGAGGTGCGGAAGTAGTACATGCCCAGCCGGATTTCGTCATGCACCTCGGGGCGGGTCGAGCGCACTTCGTTGGTTTTGAGCAGGGACAGAATCAAGACCTTGACTTGGTTGTGTACCCGCTCGCGCTCAATGCCGCTGGTGTCGGCGCGATCCAAATCGGCACAGAGCAAGAAAATTCGTCGCTGCAAATCCATCACGGTGCGACGCTTGGCTTCCGTGGGGTGGGCGGTGAACACCGGCATGTACACCAATTGATCCAATAGGGATTGCACCGCTTCGGACGACATACCCTGCTTGGAAAATTCCCGCATCGTGTCGTAAAACGAACCGCGCCAGAGCCGCAAGCCGAGGCGCACTTGCCGCCGCCGCGCTTGGTGCATGAAATCTTCTTCGGCGATGTTGACGAGGTTGAAATACAAGCCATACGCGCGCACCACCATGTTCAAGGTGTCGGCATCGAGCGTGCGCAACTGCGTCATCAGCCGTGCATGCAGTTTGGTGTTGGGCTTCTGGCGCAGGCGAATAAAGCCACGGCGCAGGGTTTCCACCGTATCAAACACATGCTCGCCGGTTTGCTCTTTCAGCACTTCGCCCAAGAGCGTGCCGAATAGGCGCACGCGGGCGCGCAGGGCTTTGTCGTCGGATTTGTGGATTTTTTTCATGGCAACACCCAGGCTTGAACGAACGGCGCAACGGCCAAGGGGTAGGGCACGATGCGAAGGGTTGAACGGTGACGGTCTGTGGTTGTCATCATTCTGTTTCAGTGCGGCTGCCAGTATAACGGTTCGTATCCGTATTCGGGCTGAACCGCATGAAACGCTTTGGTTCGCGCCGTGGGCATCAATTCGGTGTTGCGTGCTCGGGCTAAAGGGTGCAGTCTTTAATGAACCTCTGATTTTCTCAAGTGACAGGGGTGTGATCCACCGGCAAAGGAGATTCGATGATGCGTTTAGGGATGTATGGCTTGGGGCGCATGGGCGCGAACATGGTGCGCCGTTTGGCGCGGGGCGGCATTGAAGTGGTGGCGCATAACCGCAGCCGGGCGCCCATTGATGAGCTGGTGGCGAGTGAGCCTGGCGTCAGCCCGGCGTATGGGCTGGATGAGCTGATTGCGGCACTGCCCGCACCCCGCATCATTTGGTTGATGCTGCCCGCTGGGGACATCACCGAACAGGCGATCGACGAAATTCTGCCGAAATTGGCGGAAGGTGATTTGTTGATCGACGGGGGCAACAGTTTCTACCAAGACACGATCCGCCGCGCGGCACGGGTGCAGGCCGGCGGTGTTCATTACATGGATGTGGGCACTTCCGGCGGGGTGTGGGGGCTGAAAAACGGGTACAGCCTGATGTTCGGCGGTTCCGATGCCGCTGCCGCGATCATTCGTCCGGCCATCGAGGTGTTGGCGCCCGGCGTGAATACTGGCTGGGGGCATGTGGGGCCGGTCGGCTCGGGGCATTTCACCAAGATGGTTCACAACGGCATTGAGTACGGAATGATGCAGGCGCTGGCCGAAGGCTTGGCTGTGCTGCGGGCGAAAAAAGAATTTGATCTGGATTTGGCGCAAATCACCGAACTGTGGCGCGATGGCTCCGTGGTTCAAAGCTGGCTGCTGGACTTGACCGCCGAGGCATTGGCCGCACAAGGGCAGGCGTTGACCCACATCGCGCCGGTGGTGTCCGATTCGGGCGAAGGCCGCTGGACGGCGAAAGAGGCGATTGATTTGGGCGTGCCCGCGCCGGTCATGACCTTGGCGCTGCAAATGCGTTTTGCCAGCCAAGATGCCGAAGGCTACCCGAATCGGCTGCTGTCGTTAATGCGCAACGCCTTTGGTGGCCACGCGATGGCCAAGCAATAACCGCGTCTTGACGGAAGAGGGACGAACCCAATGGCTCAACATGGACACAGCGCCCGTTCGGGCGCCAAGCAAGATCCGGTCACGATTGTGATTTTCGGCGCGACCGGCAACCTCGCGCACAAAAAGCTTTTACCGGCGCTGTATCAGCTCGAATCGGCGGGCGAATTGCCGGCGGGCAGCAAGGTCGTCGGTTTTGGTCGGCGCGACTGGACGGACGACCACTGGCGCGATGAAGTGCGCGTGCTGCTCAGCGACGATGAAAGCAAGTTGGAGCCGGCGCTCGGTCGCTTGCTCGGCAAGCTGCATTTTCACAACGGCGATTACGAAACCCATGACTGCTTTGCCGCGTTGGCCAATCGGTTGTTGGCACCGGATTTTCCCGCCTGCGTGATGTTCTATTTCGCCGTGGCGCCCGAGGCATTCGGGCCGATTTGCCAGCATTTGGCGACGGCGAACTTGGTGGATCAATCCAAAGGCTGCCGCCGTTTGGTGATCGAAAAACCGTTCGGTCACGACATCGAAAGCGCGCACGCGCTCGATGCCCTGCTGCACAAACATTTCGATGAAAAGCAGATTTACCGCATCGACCATTACCTCGGCAAAGGCACGGTGCAAAACATCATGGTGATGCGCTTCGCCAATTTATTGCTCGAACCCTTGTGGAACCGCAATTACATCGACCACATTCAAATTACCCATGCCGAAACGCTCGGTGTCGGTGGCCGTGCGGGATATTACGAATCGGCGGGCGCCCTGCGCGATATGATTCAAAGCCATTTGATGCAAATGCTGGCGTTGATTGCGATGGAGCCGCCGCCTTCGATGGATCCCGAAGCGGTGCGAGACGAAAAAGTGAAGGTCTTGCGCAGCATCCGCCCCATTTCGCCCCGCGCCGTGCATGCGCAGGCGTTCCGCGCGCAATATCAGGGCGGCGTGGTCAAAGGGGAAAACGAGATCGGCTATCTGGATGAGGACGGGGTCGAAGAAGATTCCACCACGGAAACCTTTGCGGCGGTGAAGTTGTATGTCGATAACTGGCGCTGGAAGGGCGTGCCGTTCTACCTGCGCACCGGCAAGCGTTTGTCGCAGACGCATTCGCAGGTATCCGTGCGCTTTCGCGAACCGCCGCAGCAACTGTTCCGCGAAACCGCCATTTCCAAAACTGACCCGAATTGGTTATTGATCGGCATTCAACCGCAAGAAAATGTGCGGTTCGAGCTGCAAATCAAAACCGATGGCCTAGAAATGCGCACCCGCACCGTGCAAATGGATGCGAGCTACAACAATCCGGAACGCGAGAAACTGGAAGCGTATGCCGCGCTGCTGCTGGATGTGATGCGCGGTGATCAAACCCTGTTCTTGCGCTACGATGAGGTCGCCTGGGCGTGGCGCGTGGTGGATCCGATTCTGAAGGCATGGTCGGTGGAGCGGGATTTCATCCACACCTACCCGGCGGGCAGTTGGGGGCCGAAAGAGGCCGACCGGCTGTTCGATGACGATGGCCATTTTTGGCGCAATGATTTGACGATTCTGCCGCACTGAACTTGAATTTTTTACCTTAGCTTTTGATTTTACTCGTTTGTTTATCCCCGGCGATCCCGGAAAGGACACAGCATGAGCGCCCTCACTCAATCCCCCACATGGCAGGCGTTGTTGCAACACGCCGCAGAATTTCGTGTGCACCATCTGCGCGATTTGTTCGCAGAAGATCCGGGTCGTGCCGCCCGGTACAGCACCCAAGTTGCGGGCTTGTGGGTCGATTACAGCAAGCAGCGTATCAACGACCGCACGCTGGCATTGCTCGATGCCTTGGCCGTGACGCGCGGCGTGCTGACTCGCCGCGATGCCATGTTTTCGGGCGAAAAAATCAACACCACCGAGAACCGCGCCGTGTTGCATGTGGCGCTGCGCAATCGTTCTGGGCGGCCGATTTTCGTTGATGGCGACAATGTGATGCCCGCCGTGGATGCGGTGCTGGCGCAAATGCGCGGCTTCGCCGATGCGCTGCACGAAGGCCGTTGGCTCGGCGCCACCGGCGAACGGTTGACCGATGTGGTGAATATCGGCATTGGCGGTTCCGATTTGGGGCCGCGCATGATCTGCGATGCTTTGGCTTCGCACGCGGTGGCGGGCATGCGTGCGCACTTCGTTTCCAATGTGGCGCCGAGCGATGTGGCCACCGTGCTGGCAGGGCTCGATCCGCGCCGCACGCTGGTGGTCGTCGCGTCCAAAACCTTTACCACGCAAGAAACTTTGGCGAATGCGCAAGCGGCACGCCGCTGGCTGGTCGATCAACTGGGGGACGAAACGGCCGTCGCCAAGCACTTCGTGGCGGTGTCCACCAATGCCGAGGCCGTGTCTGCATTCGGTATTGATACCCGCAATATGTTCCCGTTTTGGGATTGGGTGGGCGGGCGCTATTCCCTCTGGTCGTCCATCGGTCTGCCGATTGCCTTGTACATCGGCATGGATGGCTTTGAGCGCTTGCTGGAAGGCGCGCATGCGATGGATGAGCATTTCCGCACTGCCGCACCCGCAGACAATCTTCCGCTTCGCCTCGGCTTGATGGATGTGTGGAACAGCAGCTTCCTGGGGGCGGAAACCCTCGCCATTTTGCCGTACGGCACTCGGTTGCACCGCTTGCCGGCCTACCTTCAACAAGCCAGCATGGAATCGAATGGTAAATCGGTTGATCTGGATGGCGCGCGGATCGACTACGCCACCGGTCCGGTGGTGTGGGGCGGGGCAGGCACCAACGGGCAACATGCGTTCTATCAGTTGTTGCACCAAGGCACACGGTTGATTCCGAGCGACTTTATCGCCGCCGTGCGCACCCATTCGCCGGTTGGCACGCAGCAAGCCATGCTGCTGTCGAACCTGCTGGCGCAAACCCGCGCGTTGATGCTGGGGCGTGATTTAGCCACCGTCACGCAAGAAATGCAGGCCGCAGGCGCCTCCGCCGCGATGATTGCCGCCGTGGCGCAGCATCGGGTGTGCCACGGCAATCAGCCGAGCACCACCATCCTGTTCCCGCAGATGACGCCGGAAGCCGTGGGCGCGCTGGTCGTGCTGTACGAGCACCGCATCTTTGTCGCCGGGGCGATTTGGCATATCGACTCTTACGACCAATGGGGCGTGGAATTGGGCAAACAAATGGCGGGCGAGCTGCTGCCGTCCGTCGGACAGCGCCCGCCGACGGGGCGCTTTGATGCCTCCACCGAATCGTTATTGAGCATCATCCATCAGCATTGGATTTAACCTGTTGAATATCCTGTATTTGGACACCGCCACCGAAGCCTGCACGGTCGGGGTGTGGCGCGACGGTGCCGTGTGCTCGCGGTTTGAACTCGCCCCCAGAGCCCACACGCATTGGCTGCTGCCCATGACCGAATCGGTGCTGAATGAATCCGGCCTATCGTTTGCAACCCTCGACGGCATCGCCTTCAATCGCGGGCCGGGTTCCTTCACCGGCGTGCGCATCGCCGTCGCGGCGGCGCTGGGCATGGCCATGGGGCGCGGATTGCCGGTGTTGGGGGTGTCCTCACTCGCGGTGCTGGCGCAATCCGAATATGCGGCCATGGCCGAGGGCGAGATCGTTCATGCCGCGTTGGATGCGCGCATGGGCGAAGTGTATTACGGCGCGTTCCAGCGGCACCAAGGGCGGTTGATGCCCGTGGTACGCGAAACGGTGATTGCGCCGGAACGCTTGCTGGATAC
>DYMR01000091.1:0-5635 GCA_020721485.1 Halothiobacillus neapolitanus
ATGCGCTGCGCGACCCACTGGGCGTGCCCGCACATCCGATTATTTTCTTGATTCTGGGCGTGCTCACTTGGGCACTGCACATCGCCGCCGTGCATGTGTTGCTCGGCGCCTCGGGGCTCACCGTGTTCGGCGCGCTGACTAAAAACGCGCAGTGGCGACGACTGGCCGATGCCATGGTCGGCACCGCCAAAATCGCGGTATCCGTCGCCATCGTGCTCGGGGTGGCGCCCTTGCTGTTCGTGCAAGTCATCTACGACCCGTTCTGGTACACCTCGAATGTGCTTTCCGCGTGGTGGGTCATCGCGTTCATCGCCGTGCTGATCGTCGGCAGCCTCGCCCTGTTTGCCTTCTACGGGCTGAATCCGAAGATGGCGCAAACCCCAAAAACCCGCTGCCCCGGCGCCATGTTGATCGCCATCGTCGCGTTCCTACTGGTCGGCTTCATCATGCACGCCCTCTCCGTGCAAATGCTGCACCCGGAAAAATGGATGCAGTGGTACGCCCCGAATGGCGTGGTGGATGCCTCGGGCCGCGCGCTGCATGAATACAACTTCTGGCGCTTTGGCTTCTTCATCAGCTTGGCCGCACCGGTGATCGGCCTGTGGCTGCTCGCCTACCGCCGTTATCTGCAAGGCCGCGAGGGCGAAGACACAAGCTACCTCGACTTCGTTCGCCGCCTCGCGCTGCGCCTCACCACCGTCGGCGGCGTCATCGCGCTCGTCCTGTTTGCCGGCTGGATGATGACCCTGCCCGAGAATGTCCAAGCCTTCGCCACCAGCCTGTGGCCGATGCTGACCGTCGCCGCGCTGCTGGTCGCCGTCGCCACGCCGATTCTGCTCGGCAAAAAGCTCGACCAAGGCATCTATGGATTTATCCCGTTCGCGGTCGGCGCAGTCGCCCTGATCGTCCTCGGTCTGCTGCGCGAAATGCTGCGTTGGGTCACGCTGTTCGGCGTACACGGCTACAACCCGTTCGACTACAAACTGCACATGGATTGGTACAGCACCCTGCTGTTCTTCCTCACCTTCGCCTTGATCGGCGGCAGCGTGCTCGCCTACCTGCTCACCGTGAGTTGGAAGGCCGGGCAAACCAAGGGCGTGTACATCGCCTCCCCCTGGGTCAACCGCATGGGCACGCTGGGCATTGCCACCCTCGCCATATGGATTTTCCAATACTTCGCCATCGGCCTGTGGGTCGCATATACCGGCTAACCCCGAACGGGCGCCCCGCTGGAGCGCCCCAAGTTTTAGGAGCACACCATGAACAAATCATTGATTGCCGCCGCGTTCAGCCTATGCCTGATCGGCAGCGCTGCGGCCAGCGGCCACGATCCCAACGCCACCGTGAACTGGACGCCCGGTTCATGGCACGAAACCCTGCAAAAAATGCCGAAAGGCGATGTCAGCGCAGGAGAAAAACTCCACACCAGCCTGTTCTGCGCCTCCTGCCACGGCATCAAAGGCGAATCCATGACCGACAACTGGCCCTCGCTTGCTGGCCAATCGGCGGCCTACACCTACAAACAACTGCTCGATTACCAATCCGGCTTGCGGCAAGAAGATGATCGCGGCCATCTGATGTTCGTGGTCGCGCAACTCCTGAACCCGCAACAAATGGCAGATTTGGCCGCATTTTATGCCGCCCAGCCGCAACCCTGCCCGCAAGGCTTGCCCAAACCCGCGCCCAGCCTCGTCACCGCCGGCGACCCCAAGCGCCTCATCACGCCCTGCGCGGCCTGCCACGGTGCCAATGGTCAGGGCGGCATCAACGAAACCACCGCCCTGCGCGGCATGCCGACCGACTATTTCATCCGCAGCATGAAACTGTTCCGCGAAGGCAAACGGCACAACGATGTCGCCAAAGGCATGAGCCAATTCGCCAAACCGCTGACCGATGCCGAAATTCAGCAACTGGCCGACTACTACGCCTGCGATGCGGGCAGCGCCGCAGCGGTGCCCGCCAGCCGCTAAAATGCAGCACCCGCGCATGACAAAATCATGAAATTGGGTTGATTTCACATAAAACCTCGCCACCCGCGAGGTTTTTTATTTTTACGACGGCAGAAAAGCAACTGCGCCTATAATCCAGCAAGAACACTCGCAGCGCCCAAGCCACTGGCACAGCATTTGCATTATTCAAGCACCAAAATTTCCCCAATCATTCCGTGCATTAGAAAAGCAATAATTCATGTCATTTTTATACAAAATTCTTGGCAATTTTCGCCAAAACCCCCGCGCCGGTTGTCAAAACCTGACAATTCGCCGCCAACCTGTATGGGCACTGCTCGGTTTGTTCTGCGGGGCGTTTTTGGGCGGCCTGCCGCTCAACGCCGCCAGCGCGGCACCGGCCACTGCCCAAGCCACCGCCGCCATTGCGCCAGATAGCCCCGCCCTGCGAAAGCAACGCTGGCAAGCGGTCGATCTGGCCAAAGCGGGGCACTTGGCCGAGGGCATTCAACAATTGCAGGCGCTGGCCACCGCCCACCCGGATGATCCGTGGATCACGGCCGATCTGATTATTTTGCTGCGTCGCGCCGGGCAAAACGCGACCATCAGCCAACTCACCGCCGCGCTGCAACCCCGTCAAATCCCGAGTTATGCGTGGATCGACTGGGCCAAGGCGCTTCGCGATGAAAAGCAGTTCGCCCGCGCCAAGGCGGTGCTCGCGCCCCAGGCCGCGCACCTACCGCTCGACGGCCAGATTCTGTACGCCATGATTTTGGCCGAAGCCGGAGAACCCCTAGCCGCCGTGCGCGCCCTTCCCACCGTCCGCACGCCGGGTTTAACGCCGACCAACCTCGCCAACATGGCCTATGTGCATCGGCTCGCCCAACAACCGGAAGCCGCGTTAACCCTCACCGAGCTGGCCTTGCAGCGCGAACCCGGCAATCGCTGGGCGCTGCGCGAGCAGGTGTTCGCTTTGTCTGCCCTGCATTCAGCCTTTCGCGCCCACCACATCGCCCAGCAGCATTGGGATTGGTTCAGCCTGCCCGAACAGCAACAGCTTCAAGCCTCGATGGCCACCGAAATGGTGCGCAGCGGCTATGACGAGCGCAAACGGCTCGACCGCATTCACCGTTTTGCCGAGCGCGATGTGCCGCTGCAACAGGCGTTGACGCAACTGCAAACCAACCGCAAGGCGTTCGCCAACAACCCGCGCCTGCTGCTGACGACTCAGTACGACGAAATTTATGTGTTGCGCGAACTGCGTCTGTGGAAGCAGGCCATCGCGGCGTTTGAAGCCCTGCCGCAAAAGCCGCGCACCGCATCCGACGCCACCCTGCGCGAGATTCCCGACTATGTGCGCACCGCCGCCGCAGAATCCTACGATGCGGATCGGCAGCCCAAAGAAGCGATCCGCTTATTGAACAGCGTGGTCACGCAATATCCCGGCTCCGATGTCGAAGTATTTCTCAGCCTGTACTACGCCTACCTCGATGCCGAGGAATACGCTGCCGGCGAGGCGCTGCTGCAAAAATTGCACCGCGTCACCCCCGAATGGACTCGTGGCGCCAAAGGCTCGCCCAACTGGGAACGGATGGATGTCGATCAAGTGTGGGTGATGGATCCGGCGTATCGTAACGATCTGGCCACCGCAGAACAGCGCGGGCGCCAACTGATGAATGATGCCCCGTTCAACACCGGCAGCATCAACACCCTCGCCACGCTGGAAAACTGGCGCGGCTGGCCGGAACAATCGCTGCAAACCACCCGGCTGGCGCAGGCGTATTCCCCCCGCGAGCGCAGTACGCGGCTCAATCTCGCGCAAGACTACCAAGACCTCGGCTGGAACACGCGCTGGGGGGATGAGGTTGAAGACCTATACCGCCTGTTCCCGAAAGATGAATCCGTCCGCAAACAATGGCTGGCATGGCAAGATCGGCGCGATCCGTCGATTGTGTCGGAATACACCACCGGCAAGAGTCGGGGTAACAGCACCGCCGCCAATCCCGTGACCGGCAACCGCGATCAAGAATGGCTGACCCGCCTGAACAGCCCCTGGGTTGGCAACTGGCGCGCGTTTTTGCAGCACCACTGGATTTGGTCGAGCTACGACGAAGGCCCAATCAGCTACAACCGTGTGGGCGCGGGCGCCGAATGGCGGCATGACCGCAAACATCTCTGGGGCATTCTGTCGAACGACCAATTCACCGGCCAGCATGTCGGCCTGACCCTCGGCTGGTCGCAATGGCTGAACGATCACTGGCAATACAGTCTGGCGGCGGATACCTATTCCACCCAAACCCCGCTGCGCGCCAAGCGCGCGGGCTTTTCCGGCAAGTCATACCAAGCGAATGTGTATTGGCGGCAAAGCGAATCGCGCGAGGCATATGTCGGGCTGTCCACCCTTGCCATTTCCGATGGCAATAAGCGCATCGATTTTTCCGCCGGCGCCACCCAGCGCGTGTTTGCCAGCCCGCACCACATTAGCAGTATCGGCATGGATGTGTTCGCGGAGCACAACACCCGGCCGGGCGGCGATTACTTCAATCCAGCCAACAGCCAAAGCGTCAATCTGCGGTTTGAACACCAGTGGATCACTTGGCGGCACTACGACCGCTCGCTCATCCAATACTTCAAAGTTTCCCCCGGCTATGCCTGGCAAGACGGCTACGGTGGCGCGCCCACGGTGGATGTGTTCTACGAACATAAATGGAAATTCAGCCGCACTTGGAACCTGCATTACGGGGTCGGCTGGGGCAGCAATGTATACGACGGAGGCCGCGAAGGGCGGCTCTACGGTTTGATTGGATTTGGAGGCGTGTTTTGATGGATCGTCGGTCTTTTTTACGGTCGATGCTGGCCTCAATGTCCGTGACCTTGGTGGCGCCGGGACAATCCCACGCCGCTCCGGCAGAGAACACCTCCTTAATTGCGTTGCAAATTCCGCCAGGGCAATTTGCCGTGTTGTGCATGCACGATGTGCAAAGTGCCGCCGCACTGCGTGCCGCGCCGGACCCCTACGCCATCAGCACCGAGCATTTGGCGCAGCTCTTTGATTGGATTAAGGAAAACCACTGGCAGCCGATTTCTTTGCAGCAGGTAGTCGATGCGCACGCCGGCACCACGCCCCTGCCCGCAAACGCCGTGCTGCTGTCTTGGGATGACGGCCTAGCCAGCGCCTACAGCCATGTGTTCCCCTTGCTCAAGGTATACCGCTACCCCGCCCTGTTCGCCATCGAAACCGGCTGGATCACCGCCGTGACCGAAGGCAAAAAGGTGAACTACGAGGCCGAGGTCGCCGGCGCCCGCCAACTCACCGAAGGCGAAAAAATCGACCAAGCGCAGGCCGCAGCGGCCAGCAACATCAAAGAGCCGTTCAAGGTCAATTACGAAGGCAAGCAAGAATTTGGCAAGGCCAATTTCGTCACTTGGGCGCAACTGCGTGAAATGTACGCCTCCGGCCTTGTGGAATACGCCTCGCACACCCACGACCAGCACCACGGCATCCTCGCCAACCCGCAAGGCAATGTCGAACCGGCCTGCATCACCCGCCAATATCTGCAACCCCTCAAGCGCTACGAAACCGACGCCGAATACCACACGCGCCTGTTTGATGATTTCACCTACAGCCGCAAGCTCATTACCCAACACACCGGCTGCACCCCGCGCAGCATCGTGTGGCCGTATGGGGC